>CAYPNW010000022.1:10085-16760 GCA_964411965.1 uncultured Burkholderiaceae bacterium | reverse complement strand
AGGGAAACTGGTACCGCAATGCTTGGCACTAAAGCCATTCTAAAATCACGCAAAAATAAGAGCATCACCAATATCACTAACGCGACGGCGATGACCAAGGTCGCGCCAGCATCGCGCATAGAGGCACGAATCGTGCTGGTACGTTCCATCTCGACTTGAATGTCGATGGCAGCTGGCAAGGACGCGATTAAATCAGGCAATACTTTATTAATTCGATCTACTGTAGCAATAATGTTCGCGTCTGATTCGCGCCGTATTATCACCAACACAGCGGGTTTTCCATTGGCTAATCCCGCTGTTTGTAAGTCTTGCGCACCATCGCTGACTTGGGCAACATCACTAAGTTGGATTGTTGCTCCGTTGCTGCGATAGGCAAGTACCACGGGCAAATAGTCTTTGGCCGTGCGTGCTTGACTGTTGCTCGATAATTGCCACTGCCTTTCGCGATCTTCCAAGGCACCTAGCGGCCGATTAGAGTTCGCCGCAGAAATGGCAGTCCGAACCTCCTCCAAGCCTAATCCAACTTGATTTAAGGCATGAGGGTTTAAGTCAATATGCACAGCGGGCAGCGCACTGCCACCGATTTCCACTTCACCCACGCCTTTTAACTGCGACAATTTTTGCGCAATAATGGTCGAAGCGTTGTCGTACATTTGGCTCTGCGTCATGGTTTTCGAGCTGAGGCTCAAAATCATGATGGGAGCGTCGGCCGGATTCACTTTTCTGTACGACGGGCTGCTAAGCAAACCCGAAGGTAGCGAGCCATTTGCCGCGTTTAATGCCGCTTGCACATCACGTGCGGCACCGTTGATATCGCGCGTCAGTTCAAATTGCAAAACAATACGGGAGCTTCCCAGCGTACTGCTCGACGTCATTTCCGTAATACCAGCAATCCGTCCAAGTGAGCGTTCGAGCGGCGTGGTTACGGCGGTCGCCATGGTTTCTGGACTGGCTCCCGGCAGTGACGCAGAAACACGAATAGTCGGGATATCTACTCGAGGTAAGGGTGAAATTGGCAGCAGTCGCAGAGCAACAGTGCCGACCAGCACCAAAGCCACGGTGAGCAAGCTTGTGGCCACCGGGCGCGCAATAAATGGTGCGGAAAAATTCATACTGCCGCGCTCACGAATGCTCTGGTTGATTGACTGCAGGCGACATTGACGCGCTGTCTGTCTTTGCCATGTTCGTCTTGGTGAGGTGCTCAAACGCCAGATAAATTACCGGGGTCGTGAACAAGGTTAAGAGTTGACTCACGATCAAACCGCCAACCAGAGTTACACCGAGCGGATGCCGAATATCGGACCCAACGCCCCAACCTAACATCAGCGGCAAAGCGCCTAACAGCGCGGCCATCGTCGTCATCATAATCGGGCGAAAACGCAGCAAACAGGCCTGAAAGATCGCATCACGTGGTGATAAGCCCTGCTCGCGCTGAGCCTCAAGAGCGAAATCGATCATCATGATGGCATTTTTTTTCACAATGCCGATTAAAAGAATAATGCCAATAATGGAAATCACGTCGAGCTGATTACCCGAAATGATCAACGCGAAAAGCGCACCAATACCAGCTGAAGGAAGTGTCGAGAGAATAGTAATTGGATGAATGTAGCTTTCATAAAGCACACCCAAGACAATATACACCGTGACAATTGCAGCAAGAATGAGCCAAAGTTGGTTATCAAGTGAACCTTGAAACGCCAATGCAGCGCCTTGGAATTTAAGTTGCGCGCTGGCCGGCAAACCTACTTCACGTTGAACTCGCTCGACACTTTTCACGGCGTCGCCAAGCGATGCGCCAGGTGCCAGGTTAAACGACACAATCGCCGCAGGAAACTGTCCTATTCGCGTGACCAATAACGGTGTTGCCCGCTCGCTCACCTTCGCAATCGATGAAAGTGGAACCGGGCGCGGTGGTGAAACGTCGCTCGGATTATTTGTCCGAATAGTCGGATTCAAGAAAATACCGTCTAACGCCGCCAGTCCTTGGTTTGAATCGGACTTTACTTCCAAGATCACACGTTGTTGATTTGTTGCTGTAAAAAGCGTGACGACTTGCCTTTGCCCAAAGGCATTATTCAATGCACTATCTACAGCATTCGCGCTGATTCCATAGCGTGCTGCGACGGCCCTATCAACTTCAATATGGGCTTGCAAGCCACCGTCTTGCTGATCGATCGCGATATCACGAAGATTCTTCTCGTTTTGCAAACGACTCACTAATTTTGGTAACCATTCACGAACCACATTCGCATCGGCATCTTCTAACGAAAGCTGATATTGCGTGCGGCTTACTTGGCCATCTATCGTCAATTCCTGCACGGGCTGCATGTATAAACGAATCCCATCAATCGACGCGAGCTTAGTTTGCAACCGTTCGATTACCGAGGTGACATGATCACGCTGTGCGAGTGGTTTGAGGTTGATCAGGATGCGCCCGCTGTTTTGCGTTGGGTTGCTACCATCCACGCCGATAAATGAGGAAAGGCTTTCCACCGCAGGATCGCGTAAAATCGCTCGCCCCAAAGCCTGTTGCCGCTCCGCCATCGCAGTAAAAGAGATATCGCTTGGCGCTTGTGAAATTCCCTGTATCGCTCCGGTATCTTGTACGGGAAAAAAACCCTTCGGAACGGCGACATACAAGAACGCCGTGAGCAGCAGCGTGCCGACAGCAACAAACAAAGCGAAGCGCTGGTGATCGAGCACCCACAGCAGCATATGCTCATATTGCGCGGTCAAGCGATCAAACCAAGCACCGCTCGAACGAAAAAACTTACTTTGTTCGCTCTCTGGTATATGTCGCAAAAGTCGTCCACACATCATAGGCGTAAGCGTCAAAGACACGACGGCGGAGATCAAGATCGCAACAAGCAAAGTGATCGCAAACTCACTAAAAAGCCGTCCGACGACATCGCCCATGAATAGCAGCGGTATAAGTACTGCCACCAAGGAAACCGTCAACGAAACAATGGTAAAACCAATTTGCTCTGCACCTTTCAAAGCCGCTTCCATGGGCGACATGCCTTGCTCGATGTAACGCATGATATTTTCAATCATCACAATCGCGTCATCGACCACGAAGCCCGTCGCAATAATCAAGGCCATGAGGGTCAGGTTATTTACCGAGAATCCAGCTAAGTGCATGACGGCAAAGGTACCGATCAAAGATAACGGTACCGAAATGCTGGGAATAATAGTCGCAGGTACGTTCCGCAAAAAGACGAAAATCACCATTACAACCAATGCGACTGCGAGTAACAATTCGAACTGAACATCGCGCACCGACGCGCGTATGGTCTCAGTACGATCCGTCAACAATTTCACTTCGACTGACGCGGGCAACGAAGCCTCAAGTTGCGGCAAGATACGTTTGATGCGATTCACAACATCAATTACGTTCGCGCCTGGTTGTCGCTGCACATTGATCACGAGTGCGGATGATTCATTTGCCCAAGCTGCAAGGCGTGCGTTTTCTGCGCCATCAACAATATCAGCAACATCGCCCAAACGAACGGGCGCGCCGGCGCGGTAACTAACAATCAACTCGCGAAATTCAGCGCTAGATTTGAGCTGATCATTTGAACTGATGGTTGACGTACGGGTTGGCCCATCAAAACTGCCTTTGGCTTGATTTGAATTCGCATTAATAACGGCATTTCGCACATCTTCCAACGACAATTTGTAAGCGGCAAGTGCTTTAGGGTTCGCTTGAATGCGAATTGCTGCTTGTTGTCCACCGCTGACGCTTACTAAACCCACGCCAGACAACTGGGAAATTTTGGTCGCGAAACGAGAATCAATAATGCGTCGAATTTCGGGCAGTGGCATTGTCTTCGAAGTCAATGCTAAGGTCACGATCGGCGTATCTGCGGGATTGATTTTGCTGTAAATGGGCAGTTGAGGTAAATCAGCTGGCAACAAACTCAAGGCCCCATTGATGGCTGCTTGCACATCTTGTTCGGCGATATCAAGCGCCAAATCAAGATTAAACTGCAGAGTAATCACCGAGGCACCACCCGAACTGGTCGATGACATTTGATTTAAGCCTGGCATACGACCAAACTGTCGCTCTAAAGGCGCAGTGATTGTTGCAGTAATAATCTCAGGGCTCGCTCCTGGATAAAGCGTCACAACTTGGATGGTTGGATAGTCGAATTTTGGCAATGCCGACACGGGCAATAGCCGATATGCCAACAAACCAGCCAGTAGAATTGCCACCATCAGCAACGATGTTGCGATGGGGCGCAGAATAAATGGGCGAGAAGGATTCATGTTTAAGCGGCTGGACGTTCCACACGTTTTGCGTCACCACCGGTTTTCTCGCTCGGCTTTTCTGGTTGCGTTTTCTGTGGCGATGACAGCGCATCATTCACCTTGATTTTCGTTCCTTCGCGCAAACCATCTGCACCTTCAACCACCACATTTTCACCCACAGCCACACCTTGGTCTATCGCTGTGAGCTCACCCTGCACGGCAGAAATTTTAATGGGACGCACAGTCACCGTCTGGTCCGCCTTTACAACGTAAACAAAATTGCCAACACTGCCGCGCAACACCGCTGCAGATGGCAAAACCGTCGCCTTTGCTTTTGTCTCGACGGCCATTTTTATATTGACAAACTGGTTGGCAAACAGGGTATTGTCAGCATTAGGAAATTCGGCTTTAAGTTTAATCGTACCGGTGCTTGGATCAATTTGGTTATCAGCGGCGAGCAGCCTACCTTTAGCGAGCTTCTCTTTTTGACTGCGGTCATACGCCTCAACCGCCACACGCTCGCCGCCCTTCAGTAGCTTCATCACTTTCGGCAAACTATCTTCGGGAATGGAAAAGACCACGGCAACTGGTTGTAATTGTGTAATCGCGACAATGCCGTTCGGATCTGACAAACGAACTACATTGCCCGGCGTCACTTGACGCAATCCAACGCGTCCATTGATAGGCGCGGTAACTTGGGTGTACGAAAGTTGCAATTTGGCATTGTCGAGATTACCTTGACTCGCCTGAACAGCAGCTTTGTACTGACGAACAAGCGATACTTGATTATCAACTAATTGACCTGAAATCGATTCTTGCTGCAACAGAGTCTGATACCTTTCGAGATCCGTTTGCGCCTTTTCCAGCAATGCTTGATCCCGTGCCAACTGACCAGAAGCTAGTGTCACTTGTACTTCAAATGGCCGAGGGTCTATCTGCGCCAACAATTCACCTTGTTTAACGGTTTGCCCCTCTTCAAACAATACCGTCATCAACTGACCTTCCACTCTACCGCGTACGACAACGGCGTTAAGCGGCGTTACCGTGCCAAGTGCTGAAAGGCTCAAATCAAGCTTTTCTTCTCGCACGGGCGAAACGACAACGGGCATCACTCTCTGCGATGCTGAGTTGGTCGCCTTTGTCGCGCTTTGCGGGTCGCCGCCGCTATGCACTTTGCCAGAGCGTCCCAAAATCAGCCACATTGCCAAGCCCGCAAATAAAATACCAACAGCAATCAACGAAAAATTACGCTTTTTCGATGGCTTTGCCATGTTCATGGTCGTTTTGGGCGATGAGGAGGAGTCAGCGTCAGCGTTCGAATTCATAAAGTCTGGAGTAAAGGTGAGCTGTTAATCGAAAAATGGACGGGCAAGCCGAAGGAGCACAAAAGTCGTTAATTTCCGGAATGAAACAAAAAAACGACCTGCTATTGTAGTTCAAGCGAACGCATTCAGTGTATGACTAAACATTGAGACAGAATATACGCCACCGCAAAAAGGCATTTTGTTCAATCC
This sequence comes from uncultured Burkholderiaceae bacterium, assembly GCA_964411965.1. Taxonomy (GTDB): domain Bacteria; phylum Pseudomonadota; class Gammaproteobacteria; order Burkholderiales; family Burkholderiaceae_D; genus Undibacterium. Next base: position 10,995 of record CAYPNW010000022.1, on the reverse strand, counting down.
AAAAACCTCCATGGATGCAGAAATCCTAGGATCAACGCACCATGTGTATTGGCTTGAAAGGCTCGCAATAGCTCGGCTGTAATGGCTTTTTCGCTCTACCGTTGCGCGACACACGTAATCACTTATCGCCGATCGTACGCTCTAGAATGCGATAGCGTTTATAGGCTTTGCCACCAATGGATTCAATGATATGGCGCATGCCTGCATTATCTTCAAGAATCCAAGAAAGTTCGATATCCTTTGCGCCAAGCTTGTGTAGTTGGGCTCGCACATTATCGATAACCTGAAACGCTAGACTAGGACCCAGGCGGGTACTCTGAAATTTCTTTCGGACACCAAGTAAGGGAACCCGTGCGGTACTTGGATAACTGACCTTTATGCGCCAAAGCAGCTTTATCCAACCAAATGGAAACAATTTTCCATTTAAGTCACGAATCGCTTCATTAATATTTGGTAAGGCAACCACAAAAGCGACTGCTTCACCATCAACCTCGGCAATTTGGATCAGCTTCGGATCAACTAAAAATTTTAAGTTCTTACCGAGTTCGCGGAATTCCGCAACAGTAAAGGGGACAAAACCCCAGTTTTCTGACCAAGCATCATTAAAAATGTCACGTAGGAGATCAATTTCCACATCGAAATTTTTTAAGTCAATTGGACGTACGCGAACCCGATGTGCAGATGCAGCTACCAACCGCTGCATCACGACTGGTGCCTCAAAATTAGGGGGAATCATGTATGCCAGAACATCTTTGGCTTTGCCGTACCCGCATGCTTCGATATGCGTCAGGTAATAGGGTTTCGCGTGTCCCATCAAAAACACGGGTGGGGTATCAAACCCGTCGACAAGCAGTCCCATTTCTTCATTAATGGAAAGATTAAACGGCCCGCGCACTCTTTCCATGCCCTC
>CAYPNW010000022.1:1361-9985 GCA_964411965.1 uncultured Burkholderiaceae bacterium | reverse complement strand
GTATCGGCCTTGCTTGATACGGGATGAATTCGCAAAGTTGAGGTATTTTTTGCAACGGAATTTGCTGTCATTGTAGTCATCGGATAGAATACTTGGTCGTTTTAAATGGCTTTTATCGTTTCGCTTCGTTTAATGCAGGATTGCGGTAGCCTTCATTTTACTTCTTGAGGCATTGCGCTTAAACAAGCAGTAAAAAGATTACACTTGTGCTACGCCCATTTTTATTATTATATTGAGACAACCTCGGTTGTATCGATTCAAATATTCTCGAAGCTTTTTGAGGTAAGAAGATTTAGACGCTGCGGATTGTTTTAAAAAATATCAGTAGCTCATGCGGCTGGATTATAGTGCCGTCAAAATTTCGAAGCAAACTAACAAAAACATCCCTACTCTGAAAGTAGATTCAAAGTCAATTTGTCTGTCGAACGGGCTCGTCTGAAAAAGCAACGAATTGTCACTGAATTGTCACGAAGTTGGTATGAAAGCACTAAAAACAAGACAATCGGTTATATTATCAATAGCCGAAATTTTCTTTCAAGAAAAGTTACACGCGAAATTAAAAAAGGATTCAAATTGAATCGAATGTCTGAAATAAATGTAAACCTTTTGCCGACACCAACGCAGAACAACATTGCTTTACGTCGAGCAGATTTCGCGACTTTGTCTGACGCCCTAGACTACGCCGCTGATGGCGAAACCGGTGCGAACTTTTACGCGGGTAGCGGAAAATTGTCCGTTGTATTGCCTTACAGTGCGCTGCGCACCCAAGCCTTAGTATTAGCTAGGCGCCTCATGGGCTTAAAGCTCAAACGCGGTGCGCGTCTTGCCATTGTCGCGGAAACGAATCCAGATTTCCTTCGATTTTTCTTCGCCTGCCAATATGCAGGATTGGTACCAGTCGCTTTGCCGGCGTCGATTAATCTCGGTGGGCACGAAGTTTACGTGAACCGCTTACGCGGCTTGCTTCAAGCCTGCGAGGCATCTGTCGCACTAGCATCAAACCAATTTCTTGCCTTGCTGAAAGAGGCAGCAGCGGATATTAATTTAGTTTTTATCGGCACGCCGGCCGCGTTTGAAGAATTACCGGAGCAAGATATTGAGCTTCAACGCAGCATTCCCAGCGAAATCGCGTACATTCAATACACTTCTGGCAGTACCAGCTTCCCGCGCGGCGTCGTAATTACTCAGCAAGCGGTGATGGCGAATCTTTTCGGTGTAGCCAACCATGGCGTTTGCATGCATGAAGACGATCGATGCTTATCTTGGCTTCCCTTTTATCACGATATGGGGCTGGTAGGCTGTTTATTGGTTTTAATGGCAACGCAACGCTCAGTGGATTATATCGACACCCGTGACTTCGCCATGCGCCCACGTCGTTGGTTAGAACTGATGACCAGAACGCGCTCTACAATTTCATTCAGCCCGCCGTTTGGTTACGAACTGTGTTCGCGCCGTATTAAGCCCGAAGACGTCCCTCAATACGATTTATCGAATTGGCGAATCGCGGGAATTGGTGCCGAGCCAATCCATACTCAGTTAACAGATCGATTTGCCAAATTGATGGCGCCGGCAGGATTTAACCCGCGCGCTTTTCTCCCTTGCTACGGCATGGCGGAAAGCTCAGTAGCCATCAGCTTCTCCCCGCTCGGAGAAGGTATTTTCGTTGACTGCGTCGATGCTGACCATCTCGCAGAAAATTTGCGCGTTAACCTTGCCGATAAAGATACTAAACGAGTCACCAAATTCGTTCGCTGTGGCCGTCCTTTACCTGAACATGAAGTGAGTATCCAAGACGAAAATGGAGTGAGCTTGGACGAGTTGTATGTTGGCCGCATTAAAGTTCGCGGCCCTAGCATCATGTCCGGTTATTTCAAAAGTCCTAAGCAAACGCGCAAAGTTTTATCAGAAGACGGTTGGTTGGACACGGGCGACCTCGGATACATGGTAGACGGCTGTATCGTCGTTACGGGTCGCCATAAAGACATGATTATTATCAATGGTAGGAATATTTGGCCACAAGATATTGAACTGATCGTTGTCCAACAACCAGAATTAAGATCAATGGACGTTTCTGCATTTTGCGTACCTGGACCGGAAGATGAAGATGTTGCAGTGGTAGTGGTCCAATGCAACATTAGCGATGACGAGCTAGGCAATGCACTTTCGCACCGTATCCATCGAAAGATCCACGAAGCCCTAGGTATCAATTGCATTATTGAACTGGTTCCACGCCATACACTGCCACGCACATCCTCCGGCAAACTAACACGCTCAGCAGCAAGAGCGGATTACCTTAAGCGCCAGGAAGCAAAAAACACGGCGGGTTCCGATGACAGCAATAGTGTCATTGGAGCCGCTGGTACCACTGACGCCACCACAGATACGCAAAAGCTCGCAGTCAATGGTTGAGAGAGTTTCAGGCGCGACAGATACTTCAGCCAAAGGCAGTGACTCACCGCAAAAATTTCAGACGCGCCAAGTCGCATTGACCGGCGCAACTGGATTCATCGGCGCAAGAATCTTAACTTCATTGACAAATGGAGGCTGGCAGGTTCGCGCCCTATATCGGCCCAAGAAAGGCCGCATGCCGCCCAAATTGTCAGGCGTGGAGTGGGTCCCCGGCGGCTTAGATGACGAGGCGTCGCTCGAATCATTAATGAACGGCGTTGCATTGGTTGTGCATTGCGCAGGTGCCGTGCGTGGGGCAACTCGTGAGGATTTCGACAAAGTGAACGAAGCTGGCGCTAAATTGGTTGCGCAGGTTGCGGCGCGACAGCCCAAACTGCCCCGTTTTTTATTGATTTCATCCTTAGCGGCTCGCGAGCCTCAACTTTCACACTACGCAGGTAGTAAGCATCGAGGGGAGCTCGCGATTAAGTCAGTGTCAGAACAGATGCGCTGGAGCATTATTCGCCCGCCCGCCGTATATGGACCTGGAGATCGCGAGCTTTTGCCGCTATTCCAAAGCATTAAGAAAGGTCTTGCCCCTTTACCTGGCGGCGGTCGTGGTAGGTTTTCAATGCTTTACGTTGATGACCTGGCTGCTGCGGTTCTCGCATGGGCAAGCACAGACACGAGTCATAAAAAAACTTTTGAACTTGACGACGGCCGACCCAATGGCTATGACTGGGACGATGTAATTTCGATAGGTTCAAGTATTTTGCGAAATAACATGCCTGTACGTCGGATCGCCATTCCCATCTCTCTTCTGCGCTTTTTCGCTGATATCAATTATGGTCTAGCGAGACTGCTAAACTATGCCCCAATGTTAACCCCAGGAAAAATAAGAGAGATAACACATTCCGACTGGGTGTGCGAAAATAATGAGTTTGCACAACTCGTCGACTGGTCACCAAAGTTTCGCCTTGAGCGCGGCCTCGCGTGTATCTTCGACAAGAATAATAAAGCTTGATGGGAAAAATTTATGAGTGAATACCAGCGCGTTCTTTCCGAACTGTACAAAGGATTAGAGACCTTCACCAAAGGACGCCATAAACTAACAGAAGACACAGAAATGGTTGGTGACCTCAACATGGATTCACTCCAGATCATGGAAGTCTTGTTGTATGTTGAAGATAGTTTTGATATTTCTTTACCTGTGAATATCGTACCTGACGTAAAGACCATCGGTGAACTTGCGTCGCAAATTGAAAAATTTATGCGTGGTGAATAATGGGAATTTTTAGTAAATTTGATAGTGTTGCAGCAACTCGCCGCGAACTCGATGCACTCGGCATCGATCCGTTTGGCGTCCAAATCGACAAAATCATTTCACCAACCGAAGGCATCATTCACGGTCGCCACACCATTCTGGCCGGAACAAATAACTACCTCGGTCAAACTTTTGACCCAGAAATCGTCGCGTCTGCGCGAGCGGCACTGGAAGCGGAAGGAACCGGGACAACAGGTTCACGGATGGCCAACGGAAGCTACTCTGGCCATCGTCAATTAGAACAAGAATTAGCCGAGTTTTACGGCAAGCGCGATGGCATCGTGTTTTCCACAGGGTATCAAGCAAATTTAGGTATGTTGGCTGCGCTGGCAGGCCCAAATGACGTAGTACTTTTGGACGCAGATTGCCATGCAAGTATTTATGATGGTTGCCGCCTTGGTGGCGCGGAAACCATTCGCTTTCGCCATAACAACGCCGACGATTTAGCAAAACGGCTACGTCGATTAGGTGAACGTGCTGCCGACGCGTTGATCTTGGTGGAAGGCATCTATAGCATGTTGGGCGACCGTGCGCCGCTCAAAGAGATCGTCGATGTTAAGCGCGAGTATGGTGGCTATTTAATGGTTGACGAAGCGCATTCTCTCGGCGTGTTAGGTGAGCGTGGTTGCGGTTTAGTTGAAGAACTAGGCTTGGTTGCCGATGCTGACTTCATTTTGGGTACATTCAGTAAAAGCTTGGGCAGTGCTGGCGGCTTTTGCGTGAGTGACCACCCTGAACTTGGATTGATTCGATACTCGAGCCGTCCTTACATTTTTACTGCCTCTCCTGCACCCGCAACTATTGCGTCGACCCGACATGCACTGCGCAAATTAGCCGCAGGGACGCATCTACGCAAACAGCTCCATGCCAATGCGGCGCAACTTCATAGCGGCTTAAGCAAATTAGGTTATACGCTTGGCGCAGATCCAAGCCCTGTCATTGCGGTTGTGCTCGAAGGCAAGCTCGAAGCATTGCAATTTTGGCAGAAACTTCTGGAATTGGGGGTATACGTGAATTTAATGCTTCCACCCGCAACGCCAAATGGCGTGTCCTTAATTCGTTGCAGTGTGAGTGCATTACATACATCGGCTCAAATTGATGCCGTGTGTGCCGCATTTGCAAAATTAAAGCCAAACTGATTCTAGCCGGGGCGGCGTTTCAAACATGGGAAAGATCTTAAAATCTAGTACCTCTTCAAACGCGAATATGGAACGCAATTAAGCCCGTTTTCTGAGAAGTATGTCTATGTACATTGTTGCAGCTTCTCCGTCGGGCGCACCCATTCTAGAGTCTTACCAAACAACGAAATTCCCACATAGCCGCGAATTTTTATCGCTCCCTCCCTTTCCATTTTAATGGTGCTGCTGAAAGTAATGCCATCACTCGGGCTATAAATCTGCCCATCCGTCCATGTAATTTCATCTGTTCGCTTAAATCCGCTCAAAACACGCAAACCGCATAGTGGTCGCTCACGCAAGTTGGGGTCGGGGTTGTGCACGTCCACTTTTGGTTTTCCCTCGCGATTTAATGGCTTCTTCATCCAAAAAATACGACCGCATAGCGTACCGTTACAATCCTCGATCCACACTGCGACTTTTTGTTTTTCCGGCTCCTTGTGGTCGATCCACAAACCACGTAATTCTTCATTTGCGGACGCTGCCAGAGCCATTGAAGATGGGTAAAAGGGAATTAAACTTAGTAACAATAAAGTTAATCTAAACCTCAATGAAACCATCAACGAACATCTTACTGATTTCTCTAAAAATCCAGTAAAAAATTCAAGAATAAACGTGATGGCGCGCAATGTTTTGATGAGGTATTTCATGCTATATCTCGAAGATGACACTTGATTTAACAGATACAAAAAAACCCGTTCTCCTATTAGGAATAGCGGGTTTTTGTCATACTTTGTGATGCTTTGATAGTGTTTTGGTGGAGTCGGCGGGAATCGAACCCGCGTCCAGAAGCACTCTACAGACAGTTCTACATACTTAGTGCTGCCATTTGTTTTAATCTAAACGACGCGGACGCACACGCTGCGCTTAAACGAGTTACCTATTGTTTAATCTTCGACCAAGTAACCCGACCAAAGACGATTCCCTATGAATGTCCTTACTGCTGTTGCCAGCCCGCCCTAGGGAAGAAGCGGTGTAAGGCTAGCCGGTATTAAGCGGCTAATGCGTACGAGTTATCGTTTGCAGTTATAAAGTTCAGATTGTATTTACGAGGTAGTCTGGCCTCGGTATGCCCTGCGCTGCTTTGCAACCCCTGTCGAAACCTGGTCGACCCCATCCGCTAAGTATACTCGATTCAGGGTTGCGGTGTTGAGCTGCTTGCGATTGCCTGTTGTAACTTGGCTCGAATGAGTTCGAGTAGTTCTAGCGGAGAATCTAGAATCGCATCTGCCTCCCAGTGACTAGGCTCAACTGCACCACAATACCCCCATGCCGCGGCAATTGTGGTCATGCCAGCCGCACTTCCTGCTTGAATGTCGCGCAGATCATCCCCAACATACCAACATTTTTTGGGCGATGTATCTATACGACGAGCTGCTTCCAAGAGTGGTTCTGGGTGCGGCTTGGCATGTTCTGTTGTGTCCCCTGAGATGACCGTTGCTGCGTGCGCTAAGCCAAGTATGGGAACTAATGGCGTGGTAAAACGTGTGACTTTATTTGTGACTATGCCCCACCGAATGCCCAGCTCATCTAATCCATTGAGAAGCGTATCAATATGTTCGAAAAGTTGACTCTTGTCCGCAAGTGCATTCTCATAATTTGAAAGAAACTCTTGCTTCATTTCTTCATACTCAATTGATTCAGGTGTAATACCAAAACCAGCATGCAACAAGCCGCGCGCACCTGCTGATGCAAATGAGCGCAGACTCAAATACGGTGCCGCCGCGATCCCTCGTTTGATACGCATTGCATTTAACGCCTCGGCCAAATCTGGGGCGGTATCGGCGAGCGTGCCGTCAAGATCGAACAGAATAGCGCTTGGGGTGAGCATATGTTTCGTGTAATTTAAAAGTCACTGACGTTAATTCGTCGCCGAAATATTTTTATTCTTACTGCGGGATGTCGTATTTCGATGTCGCGATGCAATAACGGTGAACGATATTGCAAGAAATCCATGCCTTTGTTACCACACTCCCGAGACCACGAAAAGGAGTACGAGGTAACTATTTAGCATGGCGAATTCATACGTTTTTTAACGTATTCGCATGCTTTAATTTGGCTTGATCGTCGCGAGCAAATAATTGACACTCGTGTCGTGATTCAAAGAATACACTTTCGTGAATGGGTTGTAGCTCATGCCCCGCATGGAATCTGCGACCAAATCAGCTTGGCGTGTAAAAGCAGATAACTCTGCTGGTGTAATGAATTTCGCGTAATCGTGCGTGCCTTTTGGCAAGAGCTGCAAAATATATTCAGCACCAAGAATTGCGTATAAATAAGATTTTGGATTGCGATTAAGCGTTGAAAAGAAGACGTGTCCGCCGGGTTTTACTAAGTTTGCACATGCACGCACGATTGATAAAGGATCTGGCACGTGTTCGAGCATTTCCATGCAAGTTACCACATCAAACTGTCCCGCCTCACGCACAGCCATATCTTCTGCGGATATCTTTTCATAACGCACTTTAATGCCGGATTCTAAGCCGTGTAAATCAGCAATCTTCAACGCTTTGTCGGACAAATCGATGCCAGTGACGTCCGCACCTTTTTTCGCCATTGCTTCCGCCAAAATGCCGCCGCCACAGCCGACATCGATTACGCGCTTTCCAAACAAAGGAATGCGTTGATTAATCCACTCTAATCGTAAGGGGTTAATTTCATGCAGTGGTCGAAACTCGGAGTTGGGATCCCACCAACGATGAGCGAGGTCACTGAATTTTTTTATTTCAGCTGCATCTGCATTTTGATTCGACATTTGATTGAATTTGAATTGAGTTAGTTAAGAGGCGACATTCTCAGCGTGTGCAAATAAAACAAATCTAAACGGTTAGACTTATATTTTGCAAGACTGAGACCAAAGTATAACGGTCAATAAAAAACCCCGCCGAAGCGGGGTTTTTCTGATGATGAGATCAGGTGCTTAGCAGCAATTATTTCTTGATGATACGTGTGCCAACAACTTCGATCTCAACACGACGGTTCTGTGCACGTCCGGTCGCCGATTTGTTATCAGCAACTGGTTGCGCTTTACCTTTACCTTCGGTGTACACGCGATTCGCATCGATACCAGCACTAACCAAATAGGCTTTGACTGCTTCAGCACGTTTTACAGACAACTTCTGGTTGTAAGCATCAGAACCAACGGAGTCAGTGTGTCCAACAGCAATAACCACTTCCAAATCAATACCCTTCAACTTAGAAGCCATATCGTTAAGTTTGACTTTTGCTTCTTGCTTCAAAATTGCTTTGTCGAAGTCAAAGAATGCATCAGCAGCAAACGTTACTTTCTCAGAAGTCGGTGCCGCTGGCTTTGGTGGCGCTGGCGGCGCTGGCGGTGGTGATGGTGGCGCTGCTGGCGCTGGTGGCGCTGCTGGCGGTGCCTTTGGCGCGATTGGAGCATCACAGCCCGCTACTGCGTCAGCAGGTGTGTAATAACCTGTTCTCCAGCATAAAGCATACGGGTCACGCACTATCACACCGCGACTGTCTTGCACGTAGCCGCTATGAGGTTTCTTCGCCTGAATATCTGTAATAACTTGTGCTGAAACAGACAACGCGGCAAATGCGGACGCTGCGAATACGAGTTTGACTATAATTTTCATATTTCTCCTCTCGGGTGAGAATAACCGCAGACGAACTGCGCAAAGTAAAGACGACTAATTTCGAATACTACCACGTGCCCAATGACAAGACCGTTACATAGATGGCAAACTTTAGTCAAGAAAACCACAAATTTT
>CAYPNW010000022.1:0-1261 GCA_964411965.1 uncultured Burkholderiaceae bacterium | reverse complement strand
CATCGCTTTGTCGCATCGCTAGCGCAATATCTTCCAAAGTTTGACTCGCTAAACTGCTCACCACCAACCCTGCTCCCTGTGCAACGGCCGCCAAAGCAGTTCCTATTTCACCATCGTTATGAAACAAGCGTTGGTAGGCAATCGGCGCAAGCACGAATGGATGATCGAAACGCTGTCCAAATAAGGTCAAACCAGTGTGCCCGCTTTGCAGTTGGCGCAGAGGTCTTGGCATGATGCATATGCGTTCTAATGCCTGCTGATTTCTACCCGAATCACCTTGGGCGAGATACGCCCATAATTCCGGCGCTAAGCGGGCTTGCGCAAGCGGCAAATAATCGGAAGCGGCCTGCAATTTGTTCGATATGTTTGCAGCTTGCTCTGAAACCTGCGAGCTTGGAAAATGAAGGGAGTAATCGGAAGCTTTCAAGATCAATTTTCCGCCCAGCATCGCAAAAAATTATGGTAACTGCTGGTCAATTTGACCACCGGATCAATTTCACCAAACTCCCTCCGTAGCTCTAAAAGTGCCATGTCCATGTCGTAGAGAATGCGGCGCTTTTCGCTAGAGCGCACCATACTTTGCATGAACATGAAACAGGCTAATCTCTCACCTCTGGTAACCGAGGAAACTGCATGCAACGAGGACGATGGATAAAGCACCATGCTTCCCGCTTGCAACTTCACGCTATGCGTACCAAAAGTATCCACAATACTGAGCTCGCCGCCGTCGTAGTCTTCCGGAGCAGTTAAAAACAAAGTCGCCGAAAGATCAGAGCGCAAATACGCCCCCTCCTCCGTTGGTACGTGGCGCATCGCGCTATCAACATGAAAGCCATAAGCATTAGTTTGATTAGCGTACCGATTAAAAAATGGCGGCAGTATCTTTAGCGGCAAGGCGGCGCTAAAAAAAATCGGCGAGCGTTGCAAAGCGTTCATGACCAAAGCACGTAGCTTAGGCAAATGCGGTGCGTGTTCAGGTAATTGCTGATTGTTTTTTACGCTTGCTGCTTGCAAACCAGCACTACTTTGGCCACTTTCCCAAGCAGAATCCTTGAGCATTGCGCGCGCTTCGATGACTTCTTCGGTGTTGAGTAATTGGTCTATCGTAATCAGCATGCCCGCCTTTGCGTTATATTAAAAAAATTCAAAATTTATATTCGCCCGTTAAGCTTACAGTGCGGCGATTACCTGGTACGGTAAAGGCACCGTTGTCATACACTGCATCGTAATAAAGCTTGTTAAAAATATTCTTTACGTTCAA
>CAYPNW010000021.1:18092-20295 GCA_964411965.1 uncultured Burkholderiaceae bacterium | reverse complement strand
GCCGCTTGACTGACTCCCATGCACCGCGGGCGGTAATGCCCATTTTTTTATGGTCGTAGCCCACTGAGCCACCAGAAGCAAATGCGTCACCCAGCCAGAAACCATAGTCAGCGGAAATCCCGTTAGCGATATCGGAGAAAGTCGCCGTTCCTTTATCTGCAGCGACCACCAAGTAGGGGTCATCTGCGTCATGGCGGATCACTTTGGTTGGTGGAACGATATTGCCTTTGACGATGTTATCAGTGATATCTAATAAGCCTGACAAGAAAATTTTATAGCAGGCAATCCCTTCTGCTTGGTAGGCTTCGCGCTCGCTAACGGGTGGCGCATTCTTGAGTACAAATCCGCCTTTTGAGCCTACGGGGACAATGACCGTGTTTTTGACTTGCTGTGCTTTGACCAAACCGAGAATCTCGGTACGGAAATCTTCGCGTCGATCTGACCAACGCAGTCCACCGCGGGCAACTTTGCCACCGCGTAAATGAACGCCTTCAACGCGTGGTGAATAAACCCAAATTTCAAATAAGGGCTTGGGTTCTGGTACGCCTGGTACTTCGCGTGGATTGAGCTTAAAACTCATGTAAGACTTGAAAGCGCCATCTGCGGTGGTTTGCCACAGATTAGTGCGCAAGGTTGCCATTACCGTGGCAAAGAACTGGCGCAAGATGCGATCTTCATCCAAGCTCGCGACGTGACTGAGCTCGGTTTCCAACTGCTCGCGAATTTGTTTTTGAGCGACATCACGGTCGCCGACAAAATCAGGCTTAAAGCGCGCACCGAAAAGTTCTGCAATTAACTGCGTGATAACCGGATTTTTATTTAACGCAGACTCGATATAGTTCTGGCTGTAGGCAAAGCCGAGTTGTTTAAAGTAACGCGAACAGGCGCGCAGCACACCAATAGAGCGAGCGTCGAGTGCAGTATTGAGAACTAAACGATTCAGGTCGTCACTTTCGACTTCGCCGGCCCACGCTTGTGCGAACAAGGCTTCGAAACGCGTTTTAATTGTCGCGAGATCCGTGCTGGGTGGAAGTTGTAGACCAAGATCATGAATCCACAAATTATCTTGCCCGCTAACGATATGGTAGGGGTGTTCGTCAAGTACGCGCGCACCCATATGTTCGAGCACGGGCAGCGAATCAGACAGGGCGACCTTTGCTTGGTTATAGATTTTAAAGCGCAACATGCCCGCTTCGGCATCAAGCGGGCGGTACAAACGTACCGTCATGGGTAGGCTTGCATTAAGGTTGGCCAGCATATTGGCGTCTTCTGCAGCCACCAAAGGTGAGAAATCTTCGCGATAGGCAGTTGGGAAGGCATTCGCAAAGCGATTTGCCAATGCCAAACCGGCACCTTCGCCATGGGCGCGCAATAACTCATTACTGCAATCGTCTTCCCACCGTTGTGCCAGCTTGCCAATTCGGCCCTCTAACAAGGCGAGATTCACATTGGCCGGCGAGAGTTTATTGGCCCGCACCAAGTAATGAATACGCGCCATGGGGCTGTCGGTCAGCATGGGCGTAAATTCTATCGAATGGCCGTCCAGCACCTGCATCAATTCATTGCCGATCTTGACCCGTAGCTCAGTGTTATAGCGGTCACGTGGCACGAAAACCTGTACCGACGTGAAGCGCCCAAATGGGTCGCGCCGTAAAAATAAACGCACGCGTTGCCGTTCTTGCAGACGCAAAATGCCAATGGCATGGTCGGTTAAGGTTGGCGTATCAATTTGAAACAGTTCGTCGCGTGGATAGTCGTCAAGAATGGCTTGCAAGGCTTTCGCCGCGTGGCTTTCGGGAACGACACCGGCGTTACGCATAACAGCAGTTGCGCGTTGACGAATTTGTGGAATATCACCCACGGGCGCGGAATAGGCGGTGGAAGTATATAAGCCCAAAAAGCGTGATTCACCGATGACTTGGCCGCTTTCGTTAAAGCGTTTGACGGCGACGTAATCCAACCACGCTTGCCGATGCACGGTCGACCGCGTCATGGCTTTGGTGATGAGAATGGTTTCATCAGAATCCATTAAGGCAACCACTTCGGGCGGCAGACGTGTTTCCGGTGTTTTGACGGCACCACGCAAAATGCCCAAGCCCGTATCTGGCAATGCAACCAAGCTCACAGAATCGCCATCACGTTTTAAGTCGTAATCACGCGCACCTAAAAACGTGAAATGGCGGTCTTCAAGCCAACGCAGGAA
>CAYPNW010000021.1:0-17992 GCA_964411965.1 uncultured Burkholderiaceae bacterium | reverse complement strand
CGTAATCACGCGCACCTAAAAACGTGAAATGGCGGTCTTCAAGCCAACGCAGGAAAGCGATGCCTTCTCCGCGATTTTCTGGCGATGGAGAAAACTTTTCCGACATAGCGCTGACAGATTGCACGCGTTCTAGCATGACATGCCAGTCGTTAACTGCACTTCGCACATCGGCCAATACTTGCACTAATTCAGCGGCCAGCGTTTGCTGATCTGCCTCACCCACGATGCGGTCGCACTCGACCAAGATCAGTGATTCAACGGGATCAGTACGGCCATCTGCCGTGGCGGCGACAGCGTTTAGTACCGAGGTAATTCCACCTTGCGAGTCACGTGCCACGCTCAACAACGGGTGAACAATCCAATGCGCAGTGCGACCACTGCGATTGATCGCCATGGTGACCGAGTCGACCAAGAAAGGCATGTTGTCGTTGACGATTTGCACGACTGTGTGGTCGCTCACAAAGCCGTCTTCAGCAAGAGTTGGGTTAAATACACGTACTTTTGGCGTTTGTGCGGCACGAGGCGCATCGAGCAAGCGCCAGTGCGCGTTAGCAATGGCAAATAAGGTTGCGGCACCTCGCGTGTTGATTTCATCGGGATCGGTATTTTCAAAATAGGCGCTAACGAAGCCGGCTTGGCGTTGCGCGGCTGGGCCTGCGTGGTCGTGTGCGTAGCTAAGCAACTCAGCGAGATGAGATGATGACATGCGGTCTCCTGTTCGAATTATGAGGGTGAAGAAAGTGCGAAATTGAGAGGGTGCTCAGGCAAACTTGGACTATGATAAATAGCGCCGATAACCCTTGAGAAGAATGTTGGGCTCACGCAATTTAGCTGTTTAAAAATCCAGCGAATCTAGTCAAAGTTTGAAAAAATAGAGTATTTCCTCAAACAGGCGCAAGTATCCTCTATTGTGCTTGTTATGACAAACAACCGCATTTTCTGATGATGCTGTTTTTTTATTCAGTGTTTTTTATTGAATGCGTCAAATTTCACTAAGTTCGTCCAAAGTTTATTTAAAAATAGCGAAATTTTTTTTAAATCCTATAATTCACGAATAGCTATTAAGGCAAATCGAACTCGCTCTGATTTGGTTCAATTTTCTGGGATACATTTTTATTGTGATTAAGATATGAAAATAGTGCTTTTCTTCATTATTTTTTGTTTCTCGAATTGCGCGTCTGCGGTCAATTTAAAGGTCTTTCTTGGTCAGTCTGGACACATTGAGCAATGTTCCTTTGCGCCTTATTCGATCATCACAGTCGACCCAGAACGTGCGAACCAATTCCAAGTGTCTGGCGTTGTTCATGATTTCTTGGCGGAAATCATCAAAATAACGGGCGATAGTGTTGAGTACGTTTGGCTACCCAACGTGCGTGCGCTGCCTAGCGTAAGCGACGGCAAGATTGATTTAGAACTTTTCGCCAATCCAACCTGGCGCACCAAACATTCCGAGGGTTCGATTTACACGATCGCTTACCTCAAGTCCTACGATTACTACGTTTTTCCAAAAGATAAAGTATTTCGGGTCATGGCATTCTCAGACCTTGTTGGCAAACAAGTCGATTTGATTCGCGGATATGGTTACGACACTGCGCTCATTAATCAAATCGGAATGAAACGATCTGAATCAGTGAATGAAATCATGCTGTTGAAAAAGCTGACCCAAGGGATGGTGGACGTAGGCATTATTAATGGCGATGTGTTTGCGTATCAAACAAAACAACTTGGCATCAACAATCTCCTTTTAGGGGATATGTATTCACCGCCTGCCGACGTATCGATGCGGTTTAATGCCAAACATCAGGAGGTGGTTGATAGGTTCAATGTCGCCATTGCGCGTCTCATTAAAGATGGCACGCTGAGTAGAATTGGCAAAAAGTACGGACTGAACTTATGACGTCTAAGAATTAATTCTTGGCAATAAGTCGCGCGTTCGTTAAGCAAATTTGTAGAGCGACACGGCTTAGACAATAAATCGAAGCAAGCTTAAGCTGGCGCCAACCATGAGAGCAAAATTGATGCTCTTTCTGCGGTAATTAACACCAAAGGTCGTGATCAAAAATTGTGATTGTGGGCGAACGCCAAATAGGTACCAAACGACGCAAACTGGCACCAACACTGTTGATTGATCGAGATACCTCTCAAAATCATTGCTGCCTAAGGCCATGTGCCAAAGTACGTAGTTAGTGATGACAGTATTGGTAATGAGCCAAAACACCGCAAGAGTGAAAAGGCGTTTGTTGCCTAATCGACTCGCATCTAGCACATTCATTACGCTTCCAAAAATCGGGGTAAAAACGAAACTCCAAAAGGCTGCCGTATCGGGACTCCAGATGTGCAAATTTTCTGGCATCGGAACGGTAGGGGTTTTTGGGGCATCGTCGCCTTCAAGTTCGAATGCCCCCTTACCAAACTCGACAAGCACTTGTTTTGCTGCCGCGAGTTTTTTCTCTTGCACACGAATGCGCACACCGCCCAATGCTACGGTCAGCAAAGAATCAGCCTGCACTAAGTGGCCGTCAGCGACCACGGCGTGAATGCCAGACGCTTCCAAGCAACCCTGCAAAATGTGCGCTTCTGTGGGCGTGTCAAAAGTGGCAAGAACAACGTAGTCGCCGTGTTGTGTTTGAAAAGGTAATTTTTCGAGAGATTCCATTTTTCGTTGGTGATACCTTGAATTCGTCGACTACGTTTGATGGGTGCCAAAATGCTTAAAAGTAGTAGTCTAAATGGATACTTGCTTAAGTATTTTTTGCATACGCTTAAAATACAGGCGGAAAATGGCAGTAAAAATAAAATAAATAGGGAGTATATTACTTTTCTCCACTTACCACGCTTTTTCTAATGCGCGTAAAAGGGTCTCTTTTTTTGCAGGACGAAAATCTACTTTGTTAGCGCCGTGCCATGTTGCTAGGCGCTTTATTGCATCTACTAAGTCGGTCGCTAATGCCTCATTAATACTTACATGGTTTTCTAAATGCATTGCTTTCACTTCAAACACAGCGCTTTTTCTATGTGCTTTTGCGTCCATGCGACCAATCAGTTCTCCGCGCCTCAAAATTGGTAGCGTGAAGTAACCGAACTGCCGCTTTGCTTCCGGCGTATAGCATTCGATCTTGTAATCGAAATTGAATAATTCTCTTGCCCGTTTTCGGTCCCATACCACCGGATCAAATGGCGATAAGATGCTGGTCGCTGTGGCGACAAGTTTGCCTTGGCTCGCTTCCACTAGGCGCATTCGATGATCGGGATGCACGTACGCAAGCTCATCCCAATTCTCGACTCGTACTGTGAGCAGTTTGCCACTCTCTGCGAGCTGCGCGGGGTGGATTGTTTTATCGAGCTTCTTCATGCGGAAGTAATCGGCGACCCAATTCGCCTTGCAAATTCCCAGCGCTTTTACGGCTTTTAAGACTTGCTGTTCTTGGCATGCGATCTGCGGCTGGAGGTGACGTTCGTCGTTCCATTTTGGATGGACGCGTTCGCGCAAATCGTAAATGCGCTGAAAATTGTGGCGGCGCGCCACCATCAATTCACCTAACGTAAATAAGACTTCCAGTGAGCGCTTTTCTGGTTTCCACGACCACCATCCGCCCCCTTTACCATCGGTACGGGTGAAATCAGCGGAACGGCAAGCGCCATGCTGGTGGATGTGACGCCGAATATCCTCGACTTGCTGCGCGTTTTCTTTGAGCCAACGATGGTTATATTTCCAGCCCAAGCCTTCAGGTGACACCATTTGGTGCCGGTGGAGGCCGTAATCTTCGATGGGTAAAAAGCATGCCTCGTGTGACCAATATTCAAAGATGGCGCCTTCTTCCAATAACTCATCGAGCCAGTGCAAGGGATAGTCACCAAGGCGGCTCCACAACACAAGGTAAGGGCTGCGCGCAACCACATTGATGGTGTCAATTTGCAAGGCACCCATGGCCTGAATCGTCTGCAAAACGTCGGCTTTTTTTGCCACCGTTTTCGGAGAGACGAGTAAGCCTTGTGCGGCAAGATGCAGCGCGCGAGCGGCTTCTAGTGTCAACGAGAGCATGATTAGAAGTGCTTTAACCCAATGGCAGATTTAACCTCGTCGGTGGTTTTTGCAGCGATTTCGCGTGCTCTTTCTGTGCCTTGTTTGAGCATTTGAAGCACTTGCCCGCGATCTTTTTCAAACTCCAGCCGCCGTTCGCGAATTGGCGTCAACATGTCTTGCAACACGCCTTCTAAGCGTTGTTTTACTTTGCTATCACCCAAGCCGCCACGCACGTAATGGTCTTTCATCTCTTGCAAACTGTCCTGATCGTTGTCGAATGCATCGAGATAGATAAACGCGACATTACCTTCTAAATGCCCCGGATCGTCGACGCGCAGGTGTAGCGGATCGGTATAAATATTTTTTACCGCCGCTTTAATTTCGGCAGCACTCGCGCCGAGGTTAATCGCGTTACCCAGCGATTTACTCATTTTTGCTTTGCCGTCAATGCCAGGGAGGCGACCAATTTCTGGCACCAGCGCTTGGCATTCCACCAAAATATCTTTCTTTGCTAAGCGATTAAAGCGTCGCACGATCTCGTTAGTTTGCTCGATCATAGGTATTTGATCTTCACCCACTGGCACCAAGGTTGCTTTAAACGCTGAGATATCTGCCGCTTGGCTCACCGGGTAGGTTAAGAAACCAGCGGGGATATCACGTTCAAAATTGCGTAAAGCGATCTCTGTTTTGATAGTGGGATTGCGCTCAAGCCGCGCAACAGTCACCAAGTTTAGATAGTAAAACGTGAGTTCTGTTAATTCAGGGATTTGCGATTGTATAAAAATTGTTGTTTTGCTGGGGTCTATGCCCACGGCCAGATAATCAAGCGCGACTTCCATCACGTTGTTATGCACTTTGGCAGGGTCATCCATGTTGTCGGTGAGTGCTTGCGCGTCAGCGATCATAATGAATTGTTTGTAGATGTGTTGATACTTAATGCGATTACGCAAACTACCAACAAAATGCCCCAGATGAAGCGCACCCGTAGGGCGATCACCTGTCAAAATTAGGTGTTGGATTTGCTCGTTGAGCGTGCTGCTTTGGTTCATGCGGATGCTTTCTTGTTGCGAATAAATTCGGGCTTGAGAGGATAACTGTTTTTGTTACGACGCCGCGTTGTTTGCACGGATAAGCTAGTTGGCGTTAAACCCAAAAATCTGGATTGCTAAGCAGATCTCCTGTCGATAATGCCATCGTTTGAAGGTTTCATTTCAGGGAAGCTGGTGCAATTTTCTAGTTTTCTTTTATGATCAAAAAACGCCTCATGACGCGCATTTGTGTGACGAATTTCAACTGGCATGATGCCGTTTTAGCGCGTTTTTTGTCAAGGAATCAATCGAGGCGCGTGTTAAAATGCGCGCTAGAAAATTTCGTATGAAAGTAACGTGTTCATGTCATCTTTGAATCTAAAATCCCCCACAAAATTGATCATCGCTTCACGCGAAAGTCGGCTTGCGATGTGGCAGGCCGAATCTGTGCAAGCGCAACTGCAAGCTTTGTATCCCCAATGTGTGATTGAGATATTAGGTATGACGACGCGCGGCGATCAGATTTTAGATAGAGCTTTATCCAAAGTGGGTGGTAAAGGATTGTTTGTGAAAGAACTAGAGGCCGCCATGGCGGAGGGTAAGGCAGATTTAGCCGTTCATTCACTGAAAGATGTTCCTATGGAGTTGCCTGCTGGGTTTTCATTGGCGGCCATCTTAGAGCGCGAAGACCCCCGTGATGCCTTCGTTTCCAACGATTTTGCTTCACTAAACGATTTGCCGCATGGCGCAGTAGTGGGCACAAGCAGCTTAAGACGACAAGCGCTGATCACAGCGCAATTTCCACACCTAATTGTGCGTCCATTACGCGGCAATTTGGACACGCGCTTAAAGAAACTCGATCAAGGCGACTATGCCGCAATTATTTTGGCGGCGGCTGGTTTGAAGCGCTTGGGGCTTTCTAACAGAATTCGAAATGTCTTGGCACCTGAGCAAAGCTTGCCTGCTGCCGGCCAAGGTGCAATGGCAATTGAGTTGCTGACTAGCCGCACGGATCTGGCTGCGTGGTTATCGCCACTCAATCACGCGCAAACTGCTTTGACGGTGCATACCGAGCGCGCAGTTTCCAAAGCTTTTGGCGGGAGTTGTGAAATACCGTTGGCGGCACATGCGGTAATTGAAGGTAGCAAGCTCCGTCTACGCGCCTTGGTTGCTACGCCAGATGGAAAGCGCGTTGCACAAACTGACCTCACTGGCGAGGTGAGCGCGCCAGAGGCTCTGACGCGACAAGTGGTCGCTGCTTTGCAAGCGCAGGGCGCGGATAGCATTCTCAGCGCGTGTAAAGAAATGTTGTCTGCAAGTTGAGCATTTTTCTTCCATTTATTTCGCTGCGGAGCTTGTCGATAGTCGTATCAATGCCAGCCAAGTCTCTACACATCCAATTTTTGTGTAATGCCTAATTCAACCATTATCATCACACGGCCAATTTCGCAGGCGCAGAAATTGGTTGAACGTCTACGAGATGTACAGCGGCAAGTCGTGCTTTTTCCCTGCATGGAAATCGAGGCACTGAGCGACTATCAAGCGCTTGATGAGGTCATCGCACGCCTTCACGAATTTGCGCTCGTCGCATTTGTCAGCCCAAACGCCATTGCCGCAACAATGCGTCGTTTGCAGCATTTGCAATGTACATGGCCAAAAAAGCTTGCGATGGCGGTGATGGGGCAGGGGAGTAAAGAAGCCTTGCTTGGTTTGGGCTTTGATGAAGATGCGCACACCATCATCCAACCTTCAAATCAAGAGCGAACCGATTCGGAAACGCTGCTTGAAGTCTTAGACCTCGAATCAGTACGCGGGCGAAAAGTGTTGATCATCCGCGGCGAAACGGGGCGTGAATTGCTGGCCGACGCATTAAGAGAAAATGGCGTGGACGTGCAGCAAATTGCCGCCTATCGCCGTTGCGCTCCCCCTTTTTCTCTAGAAAAACAACGCGAGTTCTTGCAATTATTGGAACTTAACGGTGATTGGGTGGTGACCAGTTCAGAGATACTGCAAACAATCTTAAATTGGGCAGCTTCCACTGGTGGTTCTACTTGCGTGGCAAAAATGCAACAACAACATTTACTGGTTCCACATCGGCGTATTGCCGAGAATGCCCGATCGCTGGGTTTTCAATCCCTTACTTTAACGTCATCAGGCGACGAACACATGTTTGTCGCGTTACAATCTCGTCTATGAGCGAACATCAAACTCCCCCGACGCCCGAAGCGGCTGTGAATCCTGCACCAAATGCCCTGGTGCCTATGGCGAATAGCGCCACCAACGACGTTGGCGCAACGCGTAAGAACCTCTTCTTACAGCCCGTTTTTTTGCTGTCTTGTCTCACCGCTTTAGCGCTGCTGTTTGTATTCCAATGGTGGACTTTGCAGGGGCAAATTGGCACGCTGCGTGAGGAGGTAGCGCGTCGCTTGCGTGACGCCGACGTCGTTACGACAGAAACCAAATTGGTCGCGAAATCTGTCGTGGAGGCTTCCAAAGAGGTACAGGCGAAGGTCACGATACTCGAAGCAAAACAAAGCGAGGCGCAAAGCCAACAATTAGCCCTTGAGCAACTGTATCAAGATTTATCTAAAAACCGTGATGAATGGGCTTTGGCAGAAATCGAGCAAGTTTTGGCGACCGCTAGCCAGCAATTGCAGTTAGCGGGGAACGTGCAAGGTGCGTTGATTGCTTTGCAAAATGCGGATGGCCGTTTGGCGAAATCTGACAAACCACAATTTATTACGATACGTCGCGCCTTGGCGAGAGACATCGAAAAATTGAAGGTACTGCCAGCACTCGATTTGACGGGTATTGCACTTCGCTTAGACAGTGTCATAGCGCAAATTGATCACATTCCACTTTGGGCAGACGAAAAATTGGTTGTGACAACCGTCGCGCCAAAAACACCGTTAAGAATTTTGCCCAAAGCGAATGGTAAATCGAAAGACGGCGATAAAGTCGTCAACAACGAGAGCGACATTAGTTTCACGGCACGTGCCCAAGACGCTTGGCAAAGTTTTTCAAGTGAAATGTGGTCAGACGTTCGCCAACTCATACGTGTGCGCAATGTGGAAAGTCCAGACGCCTTGTTACTTGCACCATCGCAGGGTTATTTCGCACGAGAGAATTTGAAGCTGCGCCTATTAAATGCGCGATTGGCTTTGCTTTCGCGCAATGAAGGCGCATTTCGCAGCGACTTAATTGCGGCACAAGATTCACTCAACAAGTATTTCGATGCACGTACGAAACAAGCTCAGACAGTTCAAGCCTTGCTGCGCCAAGTGCAGAGCAGCAATTTATCTATTGAGATGCCGAGCTTGTCAGATAGCTTGAACGCTGTTCGCAATTACAAAGCGAAGCCATAATTATGCGTTTTTTCATTCGTCTAATTATTTTATTCGCGCTTGCTGTTGGCTTAGCAGTTGGCGCACGTTTTAACCCAGGCAACGTGGTGGTGTTTTATCCACCTTACCGCGTTGATCTTTCGTTAAATTTCTTCTTGTTTTTAACGCTGCTTGTTTTCATCGTCGTATATTTTTTAGTGCGTACCGTGATTACGGCGCAAAGACTACCGTATAAAGTAACGCAATATCGGCAAAGCAAGCGCGAGAAAGATAGCAATAAGGCGCTGCGTGATGCCCTGAAAGCCTTATTTGAAGGGCGTTTCGGGCATGCAGAAAAAGCAGCCAGTCGTGCCATTGAGTTACCAGAAAACGCTAGTGTTTCAGCTTTGATTGCTGCTCGTGCAGCGCATCACATGAGCCAATTTGCGCGGCGAGACGCGTGGCTTGCTAGTGTTGAGGCGGATGCCTCACACCGAGTGGCACGTTTGGTGAGCGCGGTCGAGTTATTGGTCGACCAGCACCAATCGGAGCACGCTTTAGAAGCGATTCGCGAATTGAACGCAAGTGGAACGCGCCACATTCAAGTTTTGCGCTGGGCTCTTAAGGCCAATCAGCAAGCGAAAAAATGGCCAGAAGTGTTAAAACTGGTGCGTACTTTGGATAAACACCGCGCGCTTCATCCCGCCCTGTCAAGCCGCCTGCGCGAGATGGCCTACGAAGATCTACTCAATCGGAAATCCGATGACGCTGAATCCTTGCGCAACGTTTGGTTTACGATTCCGGCAGCAGACCGCAAGCTTCCTTTCGTTGCTTATCGTGCGGCGAAAGCATTTTCTGAGCGCGATCTACATGACGATGCACGCACGATCGTGGAGAAGGCATTGCCAGTTGAATGGGACGAACGCTTGTTGCGCATCTACCGTTTATCCGCAGCGAGTGAGGGTTCTGCGGCACTACTTTCTCAAATTGAGCATTGCGAGAGCTGGCAGAAAGATCACCCGAATGACGCTGAATTATCACTTTCGCTTGGCGTATTATGTTTGCGTCAAAAATTATGGGGCAAAGCGCAGCGTAATTTAGAAGACGCGCTTGCTAATGCCGTTGCTGGTGTGACAGTGCGAGAATCGAATTTGCAATTAGCGCAACTGCATGACGCTTTAGGCCAGCCTGAAGAGGCTGCCAAACATTATCGACAATGTGCAGTGGCGACCTTGCTTTAAAGGTAGCCTCCATTCATTTTTTCATCAATTTTTTGTTTTTTGAAAGTGCATCATGAGTTTGAATAAAGTTCCATCAGGCCGCGACCTCCCAAATGATTTCAACGTCATCATTGAAATTCCAATGAATGCCGATCCGATTAAATATGAAGTAGATAAAGATAGCGGTGCTATTTTCGTTGACCGCTTCATGGGAACGGCTATGCATTACCCATGCAACTATGGTTACGTGCCTGACACCATTGCAGGCGACGGAGATCCAGTTGACGTTCTTGTTATCACGCCATTTCCATTGATTCCAGGCGTTGTCGTGCGCTGTCGTCCAATTGGTATTTTAAAGATGATCGATGAAGCTGGTAGTGACGGCAAAGTATTAGCGGTGCCTATCGATAAAATCTTGTCGATCTACACGCATTGGCAAAAACCTGAAGATATGAATGAATTGCGTTTGCGTCAAATTCAACACTTTTTCGAGCACTACAAAGATCTCGAAAAAGGTAAGTGGGTCAAAGTTGAAGGTTGGGGCGGACCAGATGAGGCACGTAAAGAGATTTTGGATGGTGTTGCTACTTACAAGAAGTTGTATCCATAATTTGTTCTAGCGTTACAGAAAAAAAGCACCGAAAGGTGCTTTTTTCATAACGGGCGTAAATTCTGCTACGAATGTCGCAACACAGAAAACAGCACAAAAATCACAGCGAGTACAAATATGCCGCCAAGTATCCAATTCATTGGCTTCGCAGCAAAACTTGAATTATTTTCGCTTTCATTGCCAAACGAATTGCCAGCGCTACTTGCGCCACGACGTTTCAATTTTTCGTCGCGCGTAATTATTTTTTGCAAGGCATTTGCCATTTCCGCTGCACTACTGAATCGGGCAGCGGGGTCTTTTTGCATGGCTTTTGCCACGATATTTGATAACTTATCCGAAATTTTAGGATTTAACTGTGATGGTGGTCGCGGTTTTTTGTGTGCGATCAATTGAAGCAATTTATCAATGTCATTCGATTGAAATGGCTTGCGCTGCGTCAGCATCTCATACATGACAGCCCCCAATGAGTAAATATCGGTTTGCGCGGTAACAGGTTGGCATAAGGCTTGTTCAGGCGACATGTAATTCGGCGTGCCCAAGACATTGTTATTAAACAGGGTATTACCGGGTTGTCCATTGTCGCCTTGCACTCTGTTTGGTAGGCGAGCAATGCCAAAATCGAGCACTTTGGGTTGCTGATTGGGCAAAATAAAAATGTTGGCGGGCTTAATATCGCGATGGATCACACCATGCTCGTGGGCATAAGCGAGTGCTTCAGCGACTTTGCAAATGATGCGTACAGTTTCAATCAGATCAAATTTTTTTCCACTGGCCATTAAGTCGCGTAAGTCTTGACCCTGCAAAAATTCCATTGCAATAAAGGTCGTTCCTCCCTCAGTTGACGCGTCGAAAATCGTCACGATATTCGGATGTGATAGGCGACCCGCAGCGCGCGCTTCGTTGATGAACTGCTGCTCGCGTTGCTTTTTGTCGGCAACACCAACAGGGTTAGACAGGATTTTGATTGCGACATCACGATCAATAACAGGGTCGTGGCCTAAAAAAACCGTGCCGTTTGATCCCGTGCCCAATTTTTCGCTAACGGAAAAGCGGCCTATGCGGCGCGCGGCGATCTTTTCGTCGGGGTTGGAACTGGAAGGCAAAATGGTAGAAGTCATATTGGAAGGATGCCTTCATGACCGAAATATTTCAAGTACTTGTTCGTCAATTAACATTTGGTTACATCTTTTCGATGCCGGAACCTAATTTTGTTTGGTAGTTTGTGCGAAAGGGTGTTCTGTCATTGAGTTCGTTGACATAGGCTTCGATGCCATTTGTTTCGCGTTCCAAAAACCGCGCAACGGCATCGGCAAAGGCTGGTTCGGAAAGGTAATGAGCGGAATAGGTTTTGCGGGGCAAAAAACCACGCGCCATTTTGTGTTCGCCCTGCGCGCCACCTTCAAAGGTACGTATTTTTTTCGCGATACAGAACTCGATAGCTTGGTAGTAGGCCGTTTCAAAATGCAGACAAGGTACATGCTCGACAGCGCCCCAATAGCGGCCGTACAAATTGGCCTTATCGTGAATTAACAAGGAGGCGGCAATGGCGTGATTGTCTTTGATGGCAAAGATCAAATGAAGATTCTGCGGCATATCTTTGCCGATGCGTAAGAAGAAATCGACACTGAGATAAGGTGATGAATGATGTTCTGCATAAGTATTGTCGTAGCAGCGCTTAAAAAAAAGCCACGCAGCGTGATCGATTTCTTCACCGGAAAAATGCTGAAAAGTGACGCCTGCCTCAGTGACTTTGCGACGCTCTGCGCGGATATTTTTTCGCTTTTTTTGATCGAGACTTGCCAAGTAATCGTCAAAGTGCGAATAATTTTGATTCGACCAATGAAACTGCACGCCTTGGCGCAACAAAAAACCCGCGCGCTGCAATTGCTCTGCTTCTGCCAAAGTCGGAAAGAGAATATGCGAAGAAGAAAAACCTCCTTGGTCTTGCAACTGCAGCAGTTCATCGATCAATTGTTGTTGCGCATCCGCATTCAGCGCCAACAATCGATTTCCAGCAACGGGCGTGAACGGAATTGCACTCAACAATTTTGGATAGTATTGAAGGCCATGTTGGTGGTAAGCATTTGCCCAGGACCAATCGAAGACATACTCGCCATATGAATGGGCTTTTTCGTATAACGGTAGCGCACCAACTAATTGTTGGTCGTCCCACAAACTTAGGTAAGCCATGCGCCAACCGGTCTTGGTGGTGGCAGAGCCAGATTCATGCAAAGCGTCGAGGAATTCGAAAGCAAGGAAGGGTGTTTGCTGTTCTGCCGCTTCTAGCAACGCGTCCCATGCACTTTTCCCCAACTCGTGCATCGAACGAATGATGCTCATGCGATAATGTTTTGGAGCAGAAACAGATGTCATTAATTGATTTCGCTGAATTTTAAAAATTTATCATTGAAGCTAACTTTTGAGTCCAACTTTTGATACCAACACTATGCCCATAAAAATTGCGATCGCCCAAATGAACAGCGTTGTTGGCGATTTAGCTGGCAACGCCGCAAAAATTCGTCGCTTTGCCCAGCAAGCTGCAGATCTTGGCGCAGACATCATGGTGACGCCAGAACTCGCTTTGGTTGGCTACCCCCCAGAAGATCTCTTGTTGCGTGATGCATTCTACTTAAAATCGGAAGAATGTTTAGCGGAGCTCACACAGGAGCTTTCCGCCCTTACAAATTTGCACGTCTTAATTGGACATCCACTTAAGCTTGGAAGCCATCGATACAACGCCGTTTCGGTAATCTTTCAAGGAAAAATTATCGCTACGTATAAAAAATGGCAGCTACCAAACGATACCGTTTTTGATGAGCGACGCTATTTCACATCGTCAACCACGCCCGTCACTTTTGCCGTCAAGGGTACTGTGTTTGGTATCAATATATGTGAAGATACGTGGTCAGCAGAAGCACCTCTAGCAGCGCAGCGCGCTGGCGCGGAAGTTTTGCTGGTGCCAAACGGCTCGCCCTTTCATATGAGCAAGCAGCACCTGCGCCAAGATGTCATGCGTGATTTTGTGACGTCTATCGGTATGTCTCTGGTTTACGTCAATTTGGTCGGTGGTCAGGATGAACTGATTTTTGATGGCAATTCCTTTGTAATGGATCAGCGTGGTGAAGTGTGCGGGCAATTAAAGCACTGCGCGGAAGATTTTCAAGTGGTGACGTTTGACGGAGCCATTCCCCAAAAAGTTGCAACAGCACCAGTTGAAAGTGTCGAGGCACAGGTATACCAAGCGCTCGTCTTGGGCGTACGTGATTACGTGCAAAAAAATGGTTTTCCTAGCGTGGTGCTTGGCCTCTCAGGCGGCGTTGATTCGGCGCTCACTTTAGCAATTGCTGTCGACGCGTTGGGTGCCGACAAGGTGCGTGCAGTGATGATGCCATCGCCCTATACGGCAGAAATCTCCTGGATAGACTCACGCGAAATGGTCAAGCGGATTGGCGTGCAATACGATGAAATTTCGATTAGTCAGTGTTTTGCCGCATTTCGTTCGACGTTAAGTGAAGAGTTCGCAGGTTTATCTGAAGATACGACGGAAGAAAACATCCAAGCGCGAATTCGTGGCACTATTTTGATGGCACTGTCAAACAAGTATGGCTCTATCGTTTTGACAACCGGCAATAAGAGCGAAATGGCAGTCGGTTATTGCACTTTGTATGGTGATATGGCGGGGGGCTTTGCAGTCATCAAAGATATTGCAAAAACCTTGGTGTATCGTCTTTGCGCCTACCGAAACACGGTTTCGAATGTGATTCCCGAACGGATACTGACGCGTGCGCCATCAGCCGAGCTGCGTGAAAATCAAACTGATCAGGATTCATTGCCTGCCTACGAGATTTTAGATGGCATCATGGCCATGTACATGGAAGAAAACAAGTCGCGCCAAGAGATTATCGATGCCGGCTACGCTGCTGCAGATGTAGAAAAAATTACGCGTTTGATTAAAATTAATGAATACAAACGGCGCCAGGCGCCAATTGGGATACGTGTGACGCATCGTGCATTCGGACGTGACTGGCGATACCCCATTACTTCGAAGTTTCGCGATTAGTCATCTTCTGAAGCGCGAATTTATATATACACGACAGGGTATAAATTGTATGCGCTTTTAAAATAAGCGTAAAAGTACACAAAAATCAACATACTCCTCTATTTTTTAAATTTCTGTTTTTTAATTTGAGCAATACAAGCGAATTGCAAACAGGTTTAACCAAGGAATCAACATGAAACAAGTCACTGCGGTAATAAAACCATTCAAGTTGGATGAAGTGCGCGAAGCATTGGCAGAAGTGGGTGTCACAGGTCTAACTGTGACCGAGGTAAAGGGCTTTGGTCGACAGAAAGGCCACACTGAACTTTATCGTGGCGCGGAATACGTCGTCGATTTTTTGCCGAAAGTCAAAGTCGAAGTGGTGATTGATGATAAAAGCTGCGACCGTGTCGTGGAAGCAATCATTAAGGCGGCACATACGGGAAAAATTGGTGACGGCAAGATTTTTGTACAAAATGTTGAGCAGGTCATTCGTATTCGAACTGGTGAAACGGGCGCTGACGCAGTTTGATCGCGCAGTCATTTACTCAGAGCTTCCTTAAATTAATTAAAGGAGACACTGAGTACGCCGATCGCTTCTTGATCCAAACTTTGACCGCTCGCTATACCTGATCAGAATCTGCTTAAACAAACTAGAAAACATTGGAGCGAATGATGAACGCGAGCCTTTCAATTTTACGAAGTAGAGTGATTTATTTTTTCATCGTTGCATTACTACCGTTTTATCTTCACGCTGAGACAGGTGTGACTGAAACTAAAATCACCTTGGGTCAATCTGCCGCTTTCTCAGGTCCTGCCGCACAATTAGGTATTCAATTGCACGCTGGTGCTAAAGTCTATTTTGATGCTGTCAATGCCCAAGGTGGTGTGCACGGGCGCGTGATCGAAATTCGTCAATTGGATGATAAATATGAAGCCGATTTAGCCGCTGCAAATACCAAGAAATTTGTCGAAAGCGACGATATTTTTGCGTTGTTCGGCTATGTAGGCACACCAACAAGCAATGCGGCGCTACCCATTTTCACAAAAGCCAATATGCCATTCTTTGCCCCCTTCACAGGTGCTCAATCTTTAAGGGATCCGTTTAATAGGAACATCTTTAATATTCGGGCGAGCTATTTCGATGAAACCGAATATCTCGTTGATCGTCTTTTGAATATTGGCCTAAAAAATATTGCGGTGTTCTACCAGAATGACGCGTATGGTAAAGCCGGTTTAGCTGGCGTCGAACGTGCACTTAAGAAACGCAACTTGACGATTCTTGAAACGGCAACCGTTGAGCGCAACAGCACGGATGTAGCTGCCGCAGTGGCAAAATTATTGCCGAAAAAGCCGGACGCCATCATTCAAATTAGCGCTTATTCTTCATGCGCGGCGTTCGTAAAGGCAATGCGCAAGGAAGCGTATTACGGACAGTTTTTCAATGTTTCATTCGTCGGTAGTATCGCTTTGGCGGACGCGCTTGGTACGGATGGCCCTGGTACCGTCGTCTCGCAAGTCGTGCCGTTCCCTTGGCGACAACAAGCTTCTATCGTCAGCGAATATACGAAGGCGATGAACAAGGCCGGGATTACCAGTCTTAATTTTTCCAGCTTGGAGGGCTATATTGCAGCCAAAATCTTTGTCGAAGGACTCAGGCGTGCGGGGCATGGGTTGACGCGGGAAAAATTAATCTCAGCCTTAGAATCCATCAATATTTCGAATTACGACGTAGGCGGTTTCGACGTGAATTTTTCGCCTAGCAATCACAATGGCTCAAAATATGTTGATATGACCGTGATCGTCAAAGACGGAAAATTTAAAAACTAAGCCTAGATGCTCTTTGAGTGTCTGCGACTTTAGTGGCTGCTGCGTAAAAGTACGATCAATGCG
This sequence comes from uncultured Burkholderiaceae bacterium, assembly GCA_964411965.1. Taxonomy (GTDB): domain Bacteria; phylum Pseudomonadota; class Gammaproteobacteria; order Burkholderiales; family Burkholderiaceae_D; genus Undibacterium. The sequence goes on along the minus strand of CAYPNW010000021.1, from coordinate 1,855 downwards.
CCAGAGCCACCGTCTGCCGCGGTGGCTTGGCTAAACGCTAGCACTTCATCTTTTTGGATGAGCCAATTTCTGACTTTTTGTTTGAGTACGGGTTCTTTGTTAATCGAACCCAAGCCTTTACCATGAATAATGCGCACACAGCGGTAGCCGCTGCGACCGCATTTTCTGAGAAACTCACCCAATTCTTCGCGTGCTTGATCACGGCGCATACCATGTAAATCAAGTTGTGCTTGAATCACCCAATCCCCTTTACGCAATTTTCTTGCGACATCTTGGCCTACGCCTTGCCGAACGTAACTGAGATTGTCATCGGTTTCTAAAAGCGAGTCAGCGTTAAATTCGTCCGACAGCGACTCTTTTAGCGCCGCTTTTTCATCGGCAAGGTGCTTGAAAGGAATGGGCAGCGGGGCACTTGTTTTAGTTTCGTGGCGCAGAGTGGATTTGAGTGGCTGCAATTGCCCGACACTATTACGGAAAATATTTGCTTCCGCACGCGCTTTCGCCTCGCGTTCGCGTTGTTCCGCGTCCGCTTTTTTCTTCGCCGCATCACAACGCTTGAGCTTTTCGCTCAAATTTTTGAGGTCGGCAAAATTTTTCAGTGCATTTGGCATGAGCAAACCAACATTTTGAACAAGCTGCGATCAGTAAACAGATTGGTAAATAACTCTACGAACTCATCGCGGCTTGAAAACTTGCTTGAGATTTACTTAGAGTGCGCGGTTAGCCTTCTAAAAAACGCTGCGCATCTAAAGCCGCCATACAGCCCGTGCCTGCACTCGTGATTGCTTGACGATAGATGTGATCTTGTACGTCACCTGCGGCAAAAACGCCCGGTATGTTCGTCGCGGTTGCCATGCCTTCAGTACCCGTTTTGGTTTTAATGTAGCCGTTGACCATATCGAGTTGTCCATCAAAAATGCTGGTGTTGGGCTTGTGGCCAATGGCGATGAAGACGCCATGCAAAGCAATCGGCGTGATTTCCCCATTCTGCATGGATTTGATGCGTATGCCAGTCACACCAGACATATCACCTGTGACTTCGTCTAAGGTGTGGTGCCATTTAATCTCTACTTTGCCTTCCTTCTCTTTGGCGAGAAGGCGATCAATCAAGATAGCTTCGGCACGGAATTTGTCGCGCCGATGTATGACAGTAACTTTGCTTGCAATATTTGAAAGGTAAAGCGCCTCTTCGACTGCCGTATTGCCACCGCCAACGACGGCGACTTCTTTTCCTTTGTAAAAAAAGCCATCGCAGGTTGCGCAAGCAGACACGCCTTTGCCCATGAAAGCTTCTTCAGAAGGGAGGCCGAGATACTGCGCTGATGCGCCAGTGGCAATGATTAAACTATCGCAGGTATATTCAGCCTGATCGCCGATTAAACGAATGGGCTTTTCAGTCAATTTTGCAGTGTGAATATAATCAAAAATGATCTCCGTATTGAAGCGTTCAGCATGCTGCAGAAAACGGTGCATCAGTTCTGGGCCTTGCACGCCCATTGGGTCTGCAGGCCAGTTTTCGACATCGGTTGTGGTCATTAATTGACCGCCTTGTTCAACGCCAGTAATCAAGACTGGTTTGAGGTTCGCACGTGCGGCATACACTGCTGCAGAGTAGCCCGCAGGACCAGAACCCAAAATCAAAACTTTAGCGTGTTTCGGCATTGTCATAATTTAACCTATATGTGAAGTAGTTCAGAATGCTTGCAGCCTGTAGACGGCAATTAAAAAACGGCGTTTCGAAATCACCGTATTTTTCAATATGGTTGCGAAATTGTGCGATTTTTAAAGATTTCAATTGATGCAATCGCAACAATATGAATCGAGCCGCTCGATTATAGTCGATCAGAAAACTCGA
>CAYPNW010000020.1:5771-20946 GCA_964411965.1 uncultured Burkholderiaceae bacterium | reverse complement strand
CGTAGTTTTATTCGAGACACAACTGACGATGTAGAACAAGATTTATACGGGAATATTAATTTTCGCCTAAACCCGTTCAGCAGCTTCGCTTCTGATCAACCATTTTTTTTCCGTGAACGAACAGCAAACAGTAGAGCTTTTCTTACTGGTGCAACCGCGGTAAACCGTCTAAATTGCGACCCGTCTCGACAAATTGTCGGAGCGCCAGTGCATAACATTACTGCTGGCACACTATTAGGTCGTCGCTTTTGTAATTTCAACTTAAACGATTACTCCGAATCGCAAAACAAAGGCACGGATACAAGTGTTTTAGCGATTGGTACTCTGCGAGTAACAGATAAGATCGAAGCATTCGGCGAATTTGCTTACGCCCAATCAGAGCGTACTACAAATTTTGCGCCATCAACAATTGATGGTCGTACTCCAGTCACGAATTTTTTACTTGGTGGCGTTGCGGCACCGTTCCAAGCAATTTTGCCAATTGGGCACCCAGACAATCCTTACACTGATGCACGCGCTGCGGCCGTATATCGTTTCGAAAATATTCAAAACCGCAATGACCTAACAAATCGGAATACGCGATTACTGGGTGGTTTCAAAGGCGAGACACTTGGTCTTTCTTGGGAAACCGGATTCCTTTGGAACCAATCAGCGCGTGATGATCGACGGGTAGGCTTATTAAATCTCCCAACGCTTCGCACACTGTTAAGCCAAAACAGATCGTTGGCGTCTTTGGCGGCAGATCCAACAATCACAGTGCCGCTAACAAACAAGGCGATCGCTGCGATCAAACAACTAGACGGTAAAGTCGCTGGTGAGTTCTGGAATCTGCCAGGGGGCGCGATTGGTTTTGCTGCGGGCGGTGAATATCGCCGCGAAAAATTAGTTATCGATCCAGATCCTGCCAATGCACGTGGTGACGTTCTCGGTTTAGCAAACACAGCAATTGATGCAACTCGGAACGTTTATTCTGGGTTCTTGGAATTTCGCCTACCATTCTTAAAAAATTGGGAAGTTGATGTTGCCGGACGAGCCGATAAGTATCCCGGAATTAAAACGAGCTATGTACCTAAAGTTGGAACAAAGTGGACTGTGACTGATTCTGTCGCATTGCGCGCTAGCTATTCAGAGGGTTTCCGTGCACCTGCAGTATCGCAAACAGCCCCCGGTGGCGCGCAATTCTTCCAAACAGTCACTGATCCAATCCGTTGTCCTGACGGCGTAACTCCCGTACCTGGTGCAGATCAAGTTGATTGCGCGCGGGGTATCTCTGGGGTTGGTACGAATAACCCTGACCTTCGCCCTGAAACTTCAAAGAGCTATACAGCGGGTCTGATTATTTCGCCATCAAGCAAATTTGATATTTCGATTGACTACTACAAGATAAGAAAGGAACTAGAAGTTGCTTTGAGTTCAACTGATTTAGTCTTAAATAACCCAGATCGATTCCCTGGTGCGATTACGCGTGACACTAATCCCGTCAATTTCATCACTGACGCACAAGGAAGGGTCATTCCAAATTCTGGTCCGTTAATTGCCGTTTCCATACCATGGACAAATCAAGGCAGTACTGAAACAAGTGGCGTCGATTTAAGTTTGAAATTTTTAAACTCTTTGGGCACCTTGGGACAACTGCAAACTACGTTCAACGGTACATATGTATTGTCATATCGCCGCGCAGAAACGCCTGGCGACAGAGAGGCAAATGTTGTTGGAACGAACGGCGGTTTAAGTGACTTTGCGACATCATCACCAAGTGTACCTAGAGTCAGAGCTAGACTATCTACATCTTGGACAAAAGAGTCGCATACAGCATACGCGTCAATTAACTATGTATCGCAAATTTCATTATTGCGCCGCACTGACAATGATGTCACTTATCCGGTGCCATATTGTCATTATGGGTCAGGTCAACCGGCATCCGCGAGATCCTTAGGCGGCTTGCCAGCCTACAGCACTTATTTTAATAATTGCGCGATTTCAAGCTGGACAACGGTGGATGCTGGATATACTTACTCTGGTATTAAGAACCTGACTTTAGGTATAAATGTATTGAACATATTTGACACGAAAGCCCCATATGCACCAGCTTCGGCAGTATTGGGATACGACGCTGGACTACATAACGGAACGGGTCGTTACTTCAGTCTGACCGCTCGTTATGCATTCAAGTAAAGAGGGCACTGGGTTCGCATCGACTCAGCTTTTTTGTTATGCGTAACGTAGTCTAAGCAGCAAAAGATAAACGCCTCGGAAGTCGAGGCGTTTATCTTTTATACCGCATTTTTTGTTTGAAAGATATTCAATGAGACATCAAAATTATCAAACCAGATCGCTAAGTTCGCTCATAGCCTCTTGTGCTTTTTTCACACTTTCTAGCGCCAATGCATTCGCACTGGAAACGCCACCACAAGATGTTTCCGCCAAACCTCAGCAGGCCACGGTTACCGCAAACGCCCCTATTCCTGTTGAAAATTTCTTTAAACCGCAGCAAATTAGCAGCGTACAACTCTCACCCGATGGTAAATTTGTTGCCATGATGAGCATAGGCGATTTAAATCGCGTCATGCTTACGGTTCTCGATGTTGAATCGCTAAAGCCAACAATCATCGTTAGAAATCCCTCACTTGATGTAGCGTATTTTTCTTGGGTCAATAGCAACCGTTTGGTATTCGGCCTGAGTGACAATAATTTAAGCGCGCGCGATATCGACAGCACAAATGGTATTTTCGCAGTAGATCGTGATGGAAAAAACTATCGTCAACTCGCAGAAAAATATCGAACCGAGACCCTCAAGTTTCGTATGATGAAGTCGGGTACTTTTTTCTTGAGTAGCACAAATATTGAAGGTTCCAACGACATTTTCGTGACGCAAAATAGCGGCACGAGAGATAACCCTGGCGCTACATTGTTCCGTGTCAACACAGTCACTGGTGAACATGTTGCGATACAAACGCCCTCCTACTCGCTTAGCTTTCTGACAGACAAGGCAGGTGCTGTACGAATTTCCACGAGCAACAAAGACGCGTTAACGAGTGTTAATTACAAAGATCCAAAAACTGAAGAATGGCGCAAGTTGATTGAATTCGACGGACGAAAAGATGCAGGCTTTGCACCTTTATTTATCAGCCCATCTGGCGAACTTTATGTAAGCGCAAACAACGGTAGCGACACGACTGCGGTTTATCGTTTCGATCTAACGAAGAATCAACTCGATGCCAACCCGATTTTGTCGATTAAAGGGTTTGATTTTGACGGGGGTAATTTCCGTTTTAATACAGCTGAGAATAAGTTGTTAGGTGTGACCTATGAGTCAGATGCGCCTGGCACGCTTTGGCTCGATGAGGACGCTCGTAAGTTGCAAGCAACCGTAGATGAACTTTTACCAAATACGGCAAATATATTGAGCAATTCGACGAATGCGAAAAGTGATACGGTGTTAGTTCGATCACTTTCCGACGTTCACCCAAGTTCATATTTATTATTTAATCGGGTGACAAAAAAATTCTCTGCAATTGGTGATGCCCAACCGGAGATCGATTCGAAACGGATGTCGTACAAAGATTTCGTCAGAATTAAAACGCGCGACGGCTTAGAGATTCCAGCCTATGTAACCATCCCCAAAAACTCAACTGGTAAAAATTTGCCTATGGTTGTGATGGTACACGGTGGACCATATGTAAGAGGCGTACGTTGGTATTGGAATCGTGAAACGCAGTTTTTAGCGTCACGTGGTTACGTGGTGATTGAGCCTGAATTCAGAGGCAGCACTGGATACGGCAACAAACTTCATAAAGCAGGGTGGAAGCAATGGGGCTTGAAAATGCAGGACGACATTGACGATACCCGCCAATGGGCAATCGATAAAGGTTATGCCGATCCTAAGCGCGTTTGTATTGCCGGGGCAAGTTATGGTGGTTACGCGGTGTTAATGGGTTTGATACGTAACCCAGACTTATACAAGTGCGGTATTAGCTGGGTGGGCGTGTCGGATATTAATTTACTTTATGACGTTGCTTGGAGCGATACAGCGGGAAGTAGTTGGGAGCGCTTCGGCATGCCAACGTTGATTGGTGATCAAAAAGCCGATGCGGAGCAACTCAAGGCAACTTCGCCCATTGAGCAGGCCAACAGACTAAAGAATCCTTTGATTCTTGCTTATGGCGCAGTGGATGCGCGCGTGCCATTGATTCACGGACGCCGCCTCTATGACAAAATCAAAGAACACAATAAAGATGTTGAGTGGATCGTTTATAACAACGAGGGTCACGGCTGGCGTCAGTTAGATAACAACGTCGACTTCTGGACGAGATCAGAAAAATTTCTCGAAACCCACATCGGAAAATAATTCGTTGAAACGTAGTTGTTGAAGCAGAAAACAAGGCGATTTTTTCGCCTTGTTTTTTTATGTGCCACGCGGATGATGCTGGGCGTGCAGGAGCTTAAGTCGCTCTTTCGCCACATGCGTATAGATCTGTGTAGTAGAAATATCCGCATGACCTAACAGCAATTGCACCACGCGTAAATCCGCGCCGTGGTTGAGTAAGTGGGTAGCAAACGCGTGCCGTAATGTATGCGGGGAAAGTGGTGAGGTGATGCCTGCTCGCAGTGCGTATTTCTTGATGAGTACCCAAAACATTTGACGTGTCATCGCACCACCCCTCGCGGTCACGAATAGCGCATCGTCGTTTTTTCCTGCCAAAATTTGTGGGCGACCTTCACGCAAATAACGCTCCAACCAGACACGTGCCATCTCGCCAAAAGGAACTAGGCGCGTCTTACTGCCTTTCCCTGTGATACGCAAAACGCCGTCGTTTAAACTGACTTCAACTGAGCGCAGCGACACCAGTTCCGTCACACGCAAGCCGCAGGCGTAGAGCAGTTCTAACATGGTGCGATCACGCAAACCGAGCAGTTCAGTATCGACTGGCGCTTGTAATAGCGCTTCGACCTGCTTTTCGCTAAGGGTTTTCGGTAGACGACTCGCTTGCTTTGCCGAACGCAGTTTGACGCAAGGGTTTGCGCTAATTTTATTAAGGCGAAATGCGCGTTGAAAATAGCGCTTGAGCACCGTCATGCGCCGGTTGGCGGAACTTGCTTTGGATGCGTTATGTTTGTGCGCAACGTAGTCAAAGATATCGACTTGCGTCACATGAAACAAATCGTCAATGTGCTTTTCATGCAGCCACTCAGCAAACAAACGCAGGTCGCGGCGATAGGCTTCTAGGGTATTTTTCGACAAGCCATCTTCTAGCCAACACGCGTCACAAAACTCATCGATTTGCGCTTGCATTTTCTCAGGGAGATTGGATGGCGCTACGGCAGCGTTTTTAACTCGCTTAGAGGCGCGAACTTTGCTGTCTTTGCCTTCGCTCAGCTGTTTTGCCTTGGGCTTTACACTGCCTGCCATAATGACCCTTGGGCCTTCAGCCCATAGGCGGCAACGCCTTCATGCGCAAGTAACCAACGTTTTACACCCAGATGAAATCCTGTTTCGTCATCATGGCCCGCAAACCCGCCAAGGCCGCCTGCTGCTGTTACACGATGACATGGAATGATTAAGGGAAACCAATTCGCGCCACACGCCTGACCAACCGCACGCGGTGCAGATTGAATATGCTTGGCAACTTTTCCATAAGTGAGCACTTCGCCACGCGGGATAGCGGAAATCGCCGCCCAGACTTTTTGCTGGAACGGGGAGCCGATTTTTTTTGTCGGTACGGTAAAGCGAAAGTTCGGATCACGAAAATACGCTTCTATCTCTTGTGCCACTTTTTCGGCTACGTGATCAGTTGGTGTTTTCTCTGAAAAACGCGGCGGTAAATACACTAACTCAGAAATAAAATTGCCTTCGGTGCGTACGCCGATGGCGCCAAATGGTGCCGCCACAACGGCAGAAAAAAGTTCGTTTTCTTTATTCACAGAACTGCCTTAATGCAAAAAATTCCATGGTACACCAAAGAAAAAAAGGCACATCCGAAGATGTGCCTTTGTAATTGTCCATACGCTCTGACTGTTTAGTTTTACTCCCATAAAACTCAGTTTTTTTGAACGCTGGTCTCCTCAGTGTGCTGGGTATTCATACCGCTTATTGTTGCACTACCACCCCTGTAAACTTGTTGCGAAATTGTTTATCAAATTTCGAAGTGGGCAAAATATAGCATGCAGTTAAGCGGGTTTCAAATACCTGTGCAAAATGACACCAGACAATGTTGCGCCAATGTCGCACCACTTGACCAAAATAAAATATTCAGGTCATAAGTGGCACTTAGGCAAAATAAAATTCAATGTCGTGCGAATTCATAATGCAGCGCAGCATTTCCACGAAGAAATCGTCGCCGCAATATCATCACCATATCATCACCACAGGCCACACTTGCCATCAAAAACGCAGTGCGGTAACCAAGTTGAAATGATGGGCACGTAGGTAATCAGCATTAAGAAACCGATCATCGTGAACAACCATGGTGCCACCGCCACAGTGAGTTCCGTGATACCCATTTTGGTTATGCCAGATGCGACATACAGGTTCAAACCTACGGGTGGATGGCACATACCCACCTCCATATTCACGACCATAATGATGCCGAAGTGTACGGGGTCAATGCCAAGTTTTATCGCTACGGGAAACAGTATCGGCGCCATAATCAAAACGATGGAAGATGGCTCCATCACATTACCTGCCAATAACAGCAAGACGTTGACAACCAACAAGAAACTAATAACGCCGAAGCCTTTATCGAGTATCCAGCCGGCCATCGCTTGAGGAATGTTTTCGCTCGTCATTAAGAATGAAAATAGTACGGCGTTCGTAATAATGTAGAGCAGCATGGCCGACATGGCTGCCGAATCAAGCAACACCTTGGGTACTTTTTTCAGGCCCATGTCTTTGTACACAAATACCGCAACGATAAATGCATACATCGCAGAAACGGCAGCCGCTTCGGTTGGAGTAAACACGCCGGAGTAAATACCGCCCATCACAATAACGATCAACAGCAAACCCCATGCGCTCTTGCGGAACGCCACTAAACGCTCAGCCCAACTTGCTTTGGGCATGCGCGGGTAATTGTGTTTGCGCGCCAAATACCAAGTGGTGAGGCCCAGAAAAAACGCTAGCATGAGCCCAGGGATTACACCCGCCATAAACAATTGCCCAACCGAGGTATTTGTAGAGACCGAAAACATCACCATCACGATGGATGGCGGAATCAAAATTCCCAATGCGCCAGAAGTCGTAATAACACCAGCACCAAAACCCTTGGGATAGCCCTGCTTGATCATGGCAGGCAGGATAATGGAACCAATCGCCACCACAGTCGCGGGTGATGAACCTGAAACGGCTGCGAACAAGGCGCAAGCCATCACGCCAGCCAAGGCCAAACCGCCATGCCAATGCCCTACCATAGTGGCGGCGAAATTAATCATGCGCCGTGCGACGCCGCCATGAGTTAGGAAATTGCCCGCCAAAATGAAGAAGGGAATCGCCATGATTTCAAACTTTTCTATGCCGGTGAAAAGCTTCAAGGCCACCGACTCAATCGGCACCGTGGTCATGGTAAACAAAAACGTTAATACCGTTAAACCCAAGGAGATCGAAATCGGCATGCCTGTTAGCATTAACAGGAGTAGTAAAACGAAGATAATGGCGGCGTTCATGCTTTCACCTCATCTTCCAAACCTTCTACATGGCTGTGATCATGTTTCGGCAAGTCGCCCGTTTGAATAAACGCCCAAGTCACTTGCAGGAAGCGGAAACACATCAAGTACGAACCTAGCGGAATTGCCATATACACGATCCACATGGGCACTTCCAAGTCTGCCGAAGTTTGATCCGTGTGCGCGATCTCCCAAACGAAATTACTACCTAAAGTCCCCACAATGCCGGTAAACAGCGCGCCGGCCAGCAAACCTAATATGACAAATTTCTTGTACATGGCAGGCTTCATTCGATTAATGATCACATCAACCCCTACGTGGATGCCCGTGCGCACACCGTAGGCGGCACCGAACTTCGCCATCCATACGAACATAAAAATGGTGAGCTCTTGTGCCCAACTCATATTGATTTTGATCAGCGCCTCTTGCACGCCGGGAATTGCAAAACCTGACGCATAACGGTGCATCACGGCGACAAACGTGATCAAGGTAGCGGCACCCATCAAGGCGGCAATCAGCCACTCTTCCAGATGATCGAGAAATTTCATAGGGAACTCCTATTGCAAAGAAAAGGGAGAGAACTGAAGGAGGCTGTTGAAATCATCAGATCTCACGCAGCCTCCGAAGGCATCGTTGCAATGCCCAGCGGGGTTTAGGCTTGCTTACTTGTAGCCAAGTGCAGCGGCTTCTTTATTCACGCTACCAATTAAGTCTTTCCCAATGCGCGCTTCCATCTCTTTTTGCACAGGCAATAAGGCTTTGCGCCATTCTGCTTTCTCTGCGTCTGTCAGTGTGTACACAGTGGACTTGCCGGATTTTTTCACCGCTTCTAAGGCATTGTCATTTTCTTGTTGTGCGATGGCATTGGCGTACTTGGTTGCTTGCTTCATGGCGTTTTCTAACTCGGCACGAATGTCTGCTGGCAAGCCGTCCCAAAATTTCTTGTTCACAATTACCGCGTAGCCCAAGTAGCCGTGTTGTGTGAGCGTGACGTGCTTTTGTACTTCAAACATTTTCTGCGTGTACAAATTGGAGGGCGGATTTTCTGTGCCATCCACAACGCCTGTTTGTAGCGCTTGGTAGACTTCAGAGAACGCCAAAACTTGCGGGTTAGCACCCAGCGCACGCATTTGCGCATCAAGCACCTTGGATGACTGAATGCGCAGTTTTTGCCCTTTCAAATCTGCAGGTAGATGTATGGGCTTGTTCGCTGACATGACCTTAAAGCCATTGTCCCAAAAACTTAAACCGACGATGCCCTTGCTATCTAACTTACCCAGCAACGATTTTCCGATGGGGCCTTCAGTCACGCGGTAAAGCACATCTTTACCAGGGAAGATATAAGGTAAATCAAACACCTCAAATTCTTTCACGCCCAGCGGGCCAAACTTTGCCAACGAAGGCGCGAGCATTTGCACTGCGCCAAGTTGCAAGGCTTCTAATTCTTCCTTGTCTTTATACAGCGTACTATTCGGATAAATTTCGACTTTAACGCGTCCCTTGGTGCCCTTCTCAGCCAATTCTTTAAAGCGTTCTGCCGCTTTTCCTTTTGGCGTATCGATTGCCACAACATGGCTAAACTTAATCACAATGGGCGCTTGCGCGATAGCGGCAGCACTAAACAGCGTGGTCGCGCCTGCAGCAAAAAAACCGAGTAAAAGGGATTTCAATTTCATGGCAGTCTCCAAATGAGGTTTATTGTTTTAACTTAGGGCTTACATAAGTTTGTTCCCGCTTGTTACAGCAATACAAGTGGAACGATTGATCGTAAGTCGACTAAGTGACGAAACCAGTATCCGCATAAACTCTTGCTTAAACAACTGTGGATAACCACAATCATTCAAATTTAGGTCACTCATTACGACATCGCATAAACTGGCAATATGAGGACGACCACTGAAAATCATCAAGAGAACGTCAAGAAGCCGCACAAAAAGTGGCGCATCCCGCGTTGGCGGTGGCTGCTGCCTATCTTGTTACTGCTGTTATTCTTAACCATCTTGCTCTGGTTGCCTTGGCAGGCGCGCAAGCTGGAAGCGACTGAGCGGCAAGAACAACTCATCGCCGATACCTTGTGGGTTGAGCAGGCGATTCAATTCCAACTTGAACGTCATGAAGAAGTGCTGCGCCGCCTAGGTAACGAAATTACCCATGATCGCCTCTATCCAGCTCAGGTACTAGATAGCTTTAGCAGCTTAATCGACAGCAATAAAGAGATTCAGAAAATCGTTTGGCTGGATGATTATGGTCAAGTAATAGGGGCGCGTGCATCAATTTCTTTGCCCCGTATCGATGACTTGAGTAGCGAATTTGCTGGTCAGTTCAACGAAAAATTTCGTCGTAGTTTGGACGGCAAAACTCATTGTATGCAGCCGCAGTCAGACGCCAATCGAAAAAACAGTGCCGCAGTCAGTTGCGTCATTCCCTTGGTAAAAGATAAGCAGTATTACGGCAACTTGGTGATTACCTATAGCTTGCAAGGCATCTTGGAAGAAATGGTACCGTGGTGGTTCGCGCAAGAAAACGAAATCTCACTGGTTGATGTCAACGAAAAAATATTGGCAGATCGATCCGCCGGCGGCTTGGGCAAAAATATCTATAGCCACAGTCGCCAGCTTGAATTACCCAATCTCGCTTTAAATCTGCGCACCAACAGCATTAAAACTGAACCCAAATTGCTGTCCAATTTGTTGGTGCTGTCGATCATTTTTCTATCGCTGGGCTTATTGTGGAGCGTCATTGCCCTGTGGCGTGACGTGAATCGGCGCATCGCTGCCGAAGGGGCATTGCGCCGCCAAGTGGCGTTTAGCACGGCGATGGAAAATTCCCTCATCACCGGGCTGCGTGCACGCGATATGGAAGGCCGCCTGACCTATGTGAATCCCTCGTTTTGCAAGATGATAGGACGCGAACCACAAGAACTGATTGGTCGCTTGCCGCCCATGCCCTACTGGGCGCCAGAAGCGCTGCATGAATACCAAGAACGTTTCACGCAAATTTTGTCGGGCACAGTGCCTGCCGATGGCTTTGAAACGATTTACTTGCGCGCCAATGGCGAACGTTTTCCCGTGCTGATTTATGAATCGCCATTGGTGAATGAAGCGGGCAAGCAAACCGGTTGGATGAGTTCGATTTTGGATATTTCTGAACTCAAACATGCACAAGATTTAACCCGCCAACAACAAGAAAAATTGCACGCCAGCGCCCGCCTCGCCACCATGGGCGAAATCGCCTCGATGTTGGCGCATGAGCTAAACCAACCCTTGGCCGCGATTTCTAGCTACACCACGGGGGCGATCAATTTACTTGATGCCAACGAAACAAGTTCGACAACTTTGGCGAACGCCAGTACCACCCATGCAGTCAATGATGACATACGTACAGCGATACAAAAGGCCAATGCCCAAGCGCAACGCGCCGGAAAAATTATTCGTAGCGTGCATGAATTCATTAAAAAGCGCGAAGCTAAACGGGAAGCAACGGATGTGAATCAACTCATTGGCAATATCCTGCCTTTAGTCGAACTGCAAGCCCGCGCTCATCACGTCGCAGTACTCACCCAACTCGCGCCGAATTTGCCCGATGTCTTAATCGATAAAATATTGATCGAACAAGTGCTCTTGAACCTTACGCGCAATGGTATCGAAGCCATGGCTGACACGCCGAGCGTGCGGCGTCAGCTTAAAATCACCAGCGCGCTGATGAATGAAGCTGAACTTGTTTCTGGCGCACAACGGCAGTTGTTAATACAGGTTGCCGATCATGGCCATGGTATCGCCGCCGATATTGCGCAACAACTTTTCACGCCGTTTTTCTCAACCAAGAGCACGGGCATGGGCATGGGTTTAAACATCTGCCGAACAGCGATTGAGTTTCATGGTGGTAGCCTCACGTTTAGTAACAATCCCGAAGGCGGCACGACGTTTTCTTTCACCTTACCTTTGGTTGCGCCTCAACCAGAAACGCTTCTTGGAGAGCACTATGCTGCACGTAGTTGATGACGAAGAAGTGATGCGCGATTCGCTCGCTTGGTTAGCACGTTCACGAAAAATTGCCGTGAGTACCTATGACAGCGGTGAAAAATTTTTCGCGTCCCTGGAAAAAGAAACCCGCTATTCACCAGAGGGCGATTGCGTCTTGCTCGACGTGCGTATGCCGGGTCTCAGCGGTACTACCTTATTCGATAGCTTGATCGCCAAGCAGTTAACGAAGCGTTTTCCAGTGATTTTTTTGACGGGCCATGGCGATGTGCCGATGGCGGTGGATACCCTAAAACGTGGGGCCTTTGATTTTTTCGAGAAGCCCTTCAACGACAACAAGCTGATGGATAGGGTGGAAGAAGCGCTCAAGCAATCGCGTCACGAAGGGACGATTGCGGTCATCAAAATGCGTTTAAACACCTTATCTGCCCGCGAACGCGAAGTTTTGGATTTGATTCTCGTGGGCAAAATGAACAAAGTCATTGCAGATCAATTAGGCATCAGCATGCGCACGGTGGAAGTACATCGCGCCCATATTTTTGACAAGATGCAGGTAAAAACGGCGGTAGAACTGGCGGGTTTATTGAAGTAAGGCGGCGCTTTCCTTACGCCGAAACTACTCTTTTGAAATCGAAGATCAAGCCACATTTTTTACATACTGCCTGATTTTCATAAAAAAACAACTTATTCGCGCTTTATTTTAAAGCAACATAAGAATTTACTCCATACAGTACACAATAACTACCGTATTTTTCAGATTGAATGTTGCGGTGAAAGCAAAGTAAAAAAAGCCTTGTCGCGGAGACACTGGTCGGAGAAAACAAAGGTTTTTCTCTGCGACCTCTGCGCCTCTGCGACGAGATTGCAATACGCTTTAGCCATCGCCAAATTTCCATCTCAAAGCGTCGCCAGTTTCGCCAAGATTATGTCTATAACTTGGAAGCTAGACGGTAACCAGGTGTGAATCACTGGCACGCTGATTTGATCGCTGATCGCGGTCGTGCTGACTTCTGATAAAGCCACAACGCCATCGTTGATTTCTCCGGCGAACAGCGTTGGCGGCCATGCCAAACCCTTGGTGCCTACAATGACGGTAATCGGGCAGGAGGTGAGATCGATTTCGCTCATGCGCTGCGCCGACGCTAAGAGTTGGCCGCAATCACCCGTCAAGACGCGAAACAGCACTTGGTCTTTCATCGTGCGTGCAACTCTTGAAGAAACCAGCGGCGAACCCAACAAAAATAAATGCCGTGGTTGTCTGATGTCGCTGGGCAAAGTATTGATGGCCGAACGCAGCAGCACGCCGCCTAAAGAGTGGCCGATCACCACATAGTCGTCCTTCTCTGCCAGCACACGTAATCGCTTGATTAAACGACCACGAATGTGATCAAAGTTTTCTAGCGCCGCACTATAAGCAAAACTGCTAGGAAGGTAGCCCGCTTTCTTAAGTTGCCACATAAGCAAGCGGCCTGAAATCGGGCTACGCCCCATTCCGTGTACGAACATCACTTGCATTTAAGCATACTCCCTCAATTATATAAATTTAATGCCCATATCCGCTTTATAAATAAGCGCTAAGAGAAAATACTGCACAAAGTATAATAAATACTATGCAATTCTCGGCCAACGCAGATGCATATACGCAAACCAACTATAAGCAAATGAGTAGTAAGTAGTTGGGGAAAAGCGCGCCGTTCACTACTATGCCTACTCTTTCGTGAGGCGATATGACGTTAACCTATATTATTTCCGGCTTTGCAGTGGGTACTCTGGTTGGTTTGACTGGGGTCGGCGGCGGTTCTCTGATGACGCCTTTGCTCACGCTGATTTTCGGCGTTTCGCCTACAGTCGCCGTCGGCACTGACTTGGCATTTGCCTCTATCACCAAAGCTGCTGGCACGTTTACCCATCGCCTGCGCGGTAGCGTTGAATGGCATGTGGTGCGCTTGCTTTGCTACGGCGCGGTTCCCGCCGCGATTATTGCCACCTTGGGATTAAAGTATTTTGGCGGACTAAGTAAAGAAATCGGCCAAATCATTCGCTATTCCATCGCTTGTTCAGTTTTATTAACCGTCGTCGCCCTGCTCTTCAAAAGTAAAATGCTGGCGTGGTTAAACGCCCACCCAGAAAAACAATTGCAGGGCAACAAACTTGCTGCCGCGACGATATTTGCGGGCTTGGTATTAGGCGTCTTGGTCACCATATCGTCGATAGGCGCAGGCGCAATCGGTGCGACTTTATTGGTAATGTTGTATCCTCGTATGCCGTCGGCGCATGTTGCCGGTACCGACATCGCGTATGCAGTGCCATTAACAGCCATCGCCGCGATTGGGCACTGGTGGTTGGGTTCGATTAATTGGGAATTATTGGGCTCATTATTGATCGGTTCACTGCCGGGTATTACGCTGGGTTCGATGGCAGCGAAAGCCGTACCAGAAAAATTTTTACGCGGCTTGCTGGCAACCACATTGACTTTGGTAGCGGCAAAATTGGTTTTGTAAACTTTGTTGCCATTCAAAAATACAGCCAAGTCATAGACACGCAAATTCGGACGCATTATTTGTATAGATAAGGATCATAACGATGTATCGCTACGACCAGTACGACCACCAAATTATCAAAGAACGTATCGCACAATATCGCGATCAAGTACGACGTAGGCTTGCGAATGAATTGACCGAAGAGGAATTCCTTCCATTACGCTTGCAAAATGGCCTATATATGCAGCGCCACGCCTACATGCTGCGCGTGGCGGTGCCGTACGGCATGCTGTCTTCGCAGCAAATGCGCAAATTTGCGCACATTGCACGTAAGTACGACCGAGGTTACGGACACTTCACGACGCGCCAAAACATTCAGTACAACTGGATCAATCTCGAAGATACGCCAGAAATATTAGAAGAACTGGCGTCCGTTGAAATGCACGCAATTCAAACCTCCGGTAATTGCATGCGCAACATTACCTCAGACGAGTTTGCTGGCGTTGCCGCTGACGAAGTGATCGATCCACGCCCTTACGCAGAAATTTTGCGCCAGTGGACAACATTTCATCCCGAATTTGCCTACTTACCACGGAAGTTTAAGATCGCTATCAATGGCTCCTTGGAAGATCGCGCTGCGATTGCCGTGCATGACATTGGTCTAACCGTTGTGCATGGTGCTGATGGCGAAGTCGGCTTCAAAGTCATGGTGGGTGGCGGAATGGGTCGCACGCCGATTTTAGGTAGTGTGATTCGTGAATTTTTGCCTTGGCAACACGTAATGACGTATCTCGAAGCCATTTTGCGTATTTACAACGCGCATGGGCGACGTGATAACAAGTACAAAGCGCGCATAAAAATTTTGGTCAAAGCGATAGGCCCAGACGTATTCGCACAGCAAGTTGAAGAAGAATGGTCCCATTTAAAAGATGGCCCTGCCACGTTAACGCCCGCTGAATTTAAACGCGTTGCGGCATTTTTCAGTGCGCCGGATTACGCAGACCTGCCTGCCACTGACGCCGAATTTGAACAGCACAAAACTGATAACAAGGCGTT
>CAYPNW010000020.1:0-5671 GCA_964411965.1 uncultured Burkholderiaceae bacterium | reverse complement strand
ACCTGCCTGCCACTGACGCCGAATTTGAACAGCACAAAACTGATAACAAGGCGTTTGCAAATTGGCTGAAACGCAATGTGAAGCCACATAAAAAATCCGGCTACGCTGCTGTGGTGCTCTCGCTCAAAAAACCAGGAGTGCCGCCGGGTGATGCGACGGCAGATCAAATGGATTTCGTGGCCGATTTAGCCGAACGTTTTAGCTTTGGTGAAGTACGCGTGACCCACGAACAGAATCTAGTCTTGTCCGATGTGCGCATTGCTGATTTATTCAAAGTGTGGCAAGAAGCCAAAGCGCAATGCCTCGCAACGCCAAACGTGGGCTTACTCAGCGATATTATTTGCTGCCCTGGCGGTGATTTTTGTTCGTTGGCAAACGCAAAATCGATTCCTATCGCGCTCGATATTACCGACCGATTTAATGACCTTGATTACTTGCACGACATTGGCGAACTTGAGCTGAATATTTCGGGCTGTATTAATGCTTGTGGTCACCACCATGTCGGCAATATCGGCATTTTGGGGGTAGATAAAGACGGCAGTGAGTTTTACCAAGTCTCGATCGGTGGCGCGCAGGGCAATGAGTCGGCAATCGGCAAAATTATCGGCCCCTCTTTTTCCGCCGGACAAATGCCAGAAGTCATCGAACGTATTATTCAAGTGTATTTAAAGAATCGCATCGACGCGGAACGCTTCATTGATACGGTAGGACGCTTAGGCATCACTCCGTTCAAAGAATTTGTCTATGCGACACCGATTAAGACGCTAGAACACTATGGTGAAGATGCAGGTTCACTGGTGACTTATTAAGAATTTGAAAGCACAACATGCGCGACATCATTAAAGACAAAGCGATCATCAGTGACGATTGGACAGTCCTGAAATTGGCCGAAGGCGAGACACCCGACGCGGTCACCGTGCCAGCAGGAAAAACCATCGTCCCTTTGCAAGTCTGGTTATTACAACGCACGGCTTTGTTACCCCGCCTGCAGCAACAAAAAGACCTGGCCGTCTGGTTTGGAAGCGATGAAGAAGCGAAACAATTAGGCGAAGATACTGCCCTGTTCGGACTGATCGCGGTTGATTTTCCGAAATTTTCAGACGGGCGCGGTTATTCCATTGCCTACACCTTGCGCAGCCGCTTCGCTTTTACTGGCGAATTACGTGCCATCGGCGACGTACTGCGTGACCAATTATTCTATATGCAGCGTGTGGGTTTTAATGCCTTTGCGACGCGCGAAGACCGCAACATTCATGATGCACTCAAAGGTCTTACCGACTTTACCGAGAGTTACCAAACCTCTTGGGATCAGAAAAATCCATTATTCCGTCGAACAGAACGAGCAGATCAGAGCGAACTTGCAGGAGCCAAAACATGAGCTTCGCTAACGTGCCGGTCGATTTTGTCGAACATTTAGAAGAAACTGAAGCCATTTTGGCGCGCGTTGCAGAAGAATTTTCGCCCGCCGTGTTTGCCTCCAGCCTGGCCGCAGAAGATATGGTATTGACCGACATTATCTTTCGTAACGAGTTAGCTATTGATATCTTCACCTTAGAAACTGGCCGTTTGCATGCCGAAACTTTGGCTATGCTACCCCGAATTTCTGCGCGTTATGGTCGCGAAATTATCCTGTTTCAGCCTGAGCAAACGGCTGTTGATGAGTATGTGAATAAGTTTGGTCGAAATGCGTTTTATGACAGTATCGACTTGCGTAAAGAATGCTGCAGAATTCGCAAAGTAGAACCACTGCAGCGTGCGCTCGCAGGTAAGAAAGCTTGGGTGACTGGCCAACGTCGCGCGCAATCGTCCACCCGCGCGGAGCTAGCTGTGCAAGAAGATGATGTCGCCAATAACATGCAAAAATTTAATCCGCTTGCTGCGTGGTCTGAGGATGACGTTTGGCGCTATTTGCGCGCCAACCAAGTGCCCTACAACCCTTTGCATGACAAAGCTTATCCATCCATCGGCTGCGAACCTTGCACGCGCGCGATTCAACCCGGCGAAGATGTACGTGCGGGACGTTGGTGGTGGGAAAACGCCGACACAAAAGAGTGTGGCTTACATATGGTGGACGGCAAGTTAATCCGAATTCGTGCTACCACCTAAGTTACAAAAAAGTTCCTACGAAAGTTTGTAAAAATTGCGTTGAAAGTTTGTTTATGAATAAGCCAGTTGACCAACATTTTATCGATGCCGCCAGCAGTCGCCATTTAGATTGGCTGGAATCGGAAGCGATCCACATCATGCGTGAAGTTGCTGCGGAATGCAGCAACCCCGCTCTGCTTTTTTCGGGCGGAAAAGATTCCGTTGTATTGCTCCGCATCGCGGAAAAAGCCTTCCGCCCTGGCAAGTTCCCCTTCCCTTTGGTGCACGTTGACACAGGCCATAATTTCCCCGAAGTCATTACATTTCGGGACAAGCGGGTCGCTGAATTAGGCGAGCGATTAATCGTTGGGTCGGTGGAAGATTCCATCAAGCGCGGCACTGTTCGTTTGCGCAACCCTTTGACAGACTCGCGCAATGCCGCGCAAGCAGTCACATTGCTTGAAACGATCGCAGAACATCGCTTTGACGCCTGTATTGGCGGTGCCCGTCGCGACGAGGAAAAAGCCCGTGCAAAGGAACGTATTTTTTCGTTCCGCGATGAATTCGGGCAATGGAACCCCAAGGCGCAGCGCCCCGAATTGTGGGACTTATATAACACACGCGTGCACCCAGGCGAAAACATGCGTGTCTTCCCGATTTCGAATTGGACTGAGCTTGATGTGTGGCAATACATCGCGCGTGAGAAGTTAGAATTGCCACCGATTTACTTTGCGCATGAGCGACAAGTCATACCGCGCAATGGCCTTTTGGTGCCGCTGACCGACCTAACCCCAGCACGCGATGGTGAAACGGTAGAGACACAAGTTGTGCGCTTTCGCACCGTGGGCGATATCTCTTGCACTTGCCCCGTGTCGTCAGACGCCGCCACCGTCGAGGCGATTATTGCTGAGACCGCCGTCACCCAAATTACAGAGCGCGGTGCCACGCGCATGGACGATCAAACTTCGGAATCGTCCATGGAAAAACGTAAAAAAGAAGGATATTTCTAATGACTACGGCTGCACAATCCCAATTCGATGCAACCAAAGAACGCGGCCTACTGCGTTTTATTACCGCCGGTTCCGTTGATGATGGTAAGAGTACCCTCATTGGCCGCTTGCTGTTTGACAGCAAAGGCATTTTTGCTGATCAGCTCGACGCCATGTCCCGTGCTAAACATAAGCGCACTGTGGGCGACACCATAGACCTGTCCTTGCTTACCGATGGCCTTGAGGCAGAGCGTGAACAAGGCATCACCATTGACGTGGCGTATCGTTATTTCGCGACACCAAAACGCAAATTTATTATTGCCGATACCCCCGGCCACGAACAGTACACGCGCAACATGGTGACGGGTGCATCCACGGCCGACGCCGTGATTATCTTGATCGATGTATCAAAAGTGAAGCTCGGTGATGATGGCAGCGTCGAGTTACTCACGCAAACCAAACGCCACTCAACGATTGCGCATTTACTACAAATTGAGCACGTGATTGTCGCCGTGAACAAAATGGATTTAGTAAATTACGATCAAGTGGTGTATGACCGTATTGTTGCGGCGTATCAGACTTTTGCAAAGCAATTAGGCTTGCGCGAAATTCATCCCATTCCCTTGTCTGCCTTAGCGGGCGATAACGTCGTAACGGCCAGCGATAAGCTCGCTTGGTATCAAGGCCCCACCTTGATCGCGATGCTAGAGTCGCTGCGCGTGTATGACGAATGTCATGACGAGCCTTTCCGCTTTCCTGTGCAATTAGTGGCGCGCCACAATGGCCACGAGGCGAAAGATTTCCGCGGTTATATGGGCAGAATCGAGGCAGGTAAAGTCTCTAAAGGAGATAAACTTGTTGTGCAACCTGGCGGGCAAACGGCAACCGTCAAAGAAATCGTCACCTTAGATGGTGAACTTGAGTCGGCCGTGGTGGGACAATCCGTGACCATCGTTCTCAACGAATATGTCGATATTTCACGCGGTGATATGTTGGCGTCTGCGGCGCGGCCAGCAAATCTTCTTAAAACGGTCAATGCTGATCTATGCTGGTTGTCTGAAGATCCGTTAGATGTGCGCCGTCGTTATTGGCTAAAGCATACAACTCGCCAAGTAGCAGCAAAAGTCACGGCGGTGGATACTTTACTCGACATAAATACGCAAGAGCGCCGCCCTGCTTCAACGCTGAGCCTGAATGATATTGCGCGCGTCACCATCAATGTTCAGCAAGCATTGGCAGGTGATGCTTATGACGATCTGCGTTCGACGGGTGCATTTATTTTGATTGATGAAGTCACCCATCAAACTATTGCGGCAGGCATGATACGTCTCGCATAAATTTATGCAGATGGCAACGCGCTCACCAAACCACACTGCTGCATCACCATCAGGCAAAGTTATTTTAATGGGCGCCGGCCCCGGTGCAGCGGATTTGATTTCAGTGCGTGGGGCACGCCTGTTAGCGCAAGCCGATGTGGTTTTGCATGATGCGTTGGTGACGCCAGAGTGCCTCGCATTAGCGCCCCAAGCGATGATTATTTCAGTTGGAAAGCGCAGCGGACAACGATCTGCTTCGCAAAGCACCATCAATCAACAGCTCGTTGAGGCAGCGCAAAAATATAAGTTAGTCGTGCGTTTAAAAGGGGGCGACCCCATGTTGTTTGGGCGCGCAGACGAAGAAATGAATGCCTTGGAAGCGGCTGGTATCACGTTTGAAATCGTGCCAGGTATCACCACCGCACTGGCCGCTGCGGCAAGCGCAAAAGTCCCTCTTACCAAGCGCGGCGTGGCGCGTAGCGTTGCACTTTTTACTTCAAGCACCGCCAGCAACGAAAATGCCGACACGCGGATTCCTGATTGCGATACTTTCGTTCAATATATGGGTGGTAAAGAAGCGCAGCTCACGGCGAAACGTATGTTGGCAAAGGGTTATAACCCAGAGCTGCCTGTGATCATGATAGAAAACTGCAGCCGCAATAATGAGTCCATTACACGAATAAACCTCGAGCAACTTGCGCAAGGCGTGTCGGTGGGAACTGGACCGGTGATAGTGATGTTTGGTCAAGCGCTAAGAGCCCGGTCAAAGTCGGCAACTTAAACATAAATCACCGACGCTAATCGCAGACTCATCACCAGCGAGTGTTACTTTCCCATGCATATTTGCGCAGGCTCTGACTGAATCGGTTCGCGCTCTGGATCGCCGCCAGGCACTACCCGAAATACTTCCGCTCGGCAAACTTCCCCATTATTGGAAAATCGCACGATGTAAGCAGTCGCTGCATCGGGCAAAAACGAATACTCGCCATCACAGGTTATTTGATGGGTTGGCAAATGAATCGTGCTCCGAATCCGAAACCAAACCGTTTGTCCACCCTCAACAAAAATTCTTTTAAGCGCTTTGGTGGGAATTGAGGTTCGTTCTCCGCAAAATCCGTCCTGCCCAACATTGACAGTATCGACGTCACCAATAATAGCGATGCGCGCTTTATTGGTCGCATGAACTTGCGCAGCAAGGAGAATCAGTGCAAAAAAAGTGACATACCGAAAGTAAGATTTCAGGCGAGCAGAGCGCATAGATTAAAAAAATAAGTAAATTAT
>CAYPNW010000019.1:13712-20986 GCA_964411965.1 uncultured Burkholderiaceae bacterium | reverse complement strand
GCGCTGCAAGCGCGCCTAATGGAAAATCTGGGTTCGATAAGCTTCATCAATCATAAAAGGACGCGATTTGCGTCCTTTTTTATTTTTGGCGGAGTATGCTTATTTATTGCACTATACGCGCTTTAAAATAGAGCGATCTTAAAATATACCATGGATAGTATCTATTTTTCATACATTCTCAACGGCTAAACAACGCCAGAAAAGTGGCGAAATCGTCATGTGCTGCCAATAAATTCGCGATAATCTCGCTTTTATAGTTTCTACGCAAAATTAAAAAGACCATGGAAAAGATGACACCATTTATTCGTACCGAAATCAAAAACCAGATTGGCGTAATTACGCTTGATCGACCACAAGCACTCAATTCGCTTTCACTTGAAATGATCAGGGCGTTAACACAGGTGTTACAACAATGGCGCGATGAGCAAGAAGTGCATGCCATTTACATTCGCGGCGCAACTGGAAAAGCGTTCTGTGCTGGTGGTGACATTCGTTTTTTTTATGAGGCCGGTACGGGTGGGGTACAGGCAGGCAGCGCGCTATTGGAAGACTTTTTTACCGAAGAATACGCACTAAACCATTTAATCCATTTTTATCCTAAGCCTTATGTGTCGCTATTGGATGGTGTCGTTATGGGCGGCGGTATGGGCATCGGGCAGGCGAGTGCCGAGAACCAATTACGTATCGTTACTGAGCGCACCAAGATGGCGATGCCCGAAGTGAATATCGGTTTATTCCCAGACGTTGGTGGCTCGTATTTCTTAACCAAAACGCCAGGGTGCATTGGCGAATATCTAGGCTTGAGCGGGCAAGTGATTTCGGCTTCCGACGCAATTTACGCTGGCTTGGCCGATGTGTTTGTTCCCTCTGATAAGCTACCGGCTCTGATCGATGCGCTTTTTCAAACAAACGATGGCGACGTGCGATCAGTTATACGAAATTTCTGCGCTGGTCTGCAATCGAACACCTTATTGGCACCCTCCCCTCTAGCGCAAAATAGCGAAGAGATTAATCACCACTTCAGCGCAAAGACCGTGTTCGACGTAATGCATTCATTGGCTGAATCCAACACTTCTTTTGCCCAACAAACGCTGGCAACGATGGGGAAACGATCTCCCCTACTTATGGCAGTGACCTTGGAACAACTTCAACGTGGCAAGACGCTGTCAGTTGGCGATTGTTTGCGGATGGAGCGGACGATGGTGCGTCACTGCTTTACCCATGGCGAGGTACTTGAGGGTGTGCGGGCACTGGTAATCGATAAAGATAATCTACCGCAATGGCGACCAGCTAAGATTGAAGAGGTTACGCCTTCGATGGTGAACAGTTTTTTCGCAGAAATCTGGCCAGATTATGCGCATCCATTAAGGCATCTTAGCTAAAGACGAGGAACGAGCTAGAGTTCGCTTAAGTCTTAAGACGAAACACTGCCGGCTGACATGCGAAGTACTCTCACCACCGTACACTGCACTTGAGAACACTTGTGTCA
The DNA here is from genome assembly GCA_964411965.1 of uncultured Burkholderiaceae bacterium. Taxonomy (GTDB): domain Bacteria; phylum Pseudomonadota; class Gammaproteobacteria; order Burkholderiales; family Burkholderiaceae_D; genus Undibacterium. Next base: position 19,497 of record CAYPNW010000019.1, on the reverse strand, counting down.
TCAGGACGGAGCCGCCCAATTGAAATTGCGGCTGCTCTGAGTTCTATTCACCATTGGCGTTTGCCATCACTTAACTAGTCCGAAGACTTTGCCGATGATTTTGCTTCCGCTACCAATTGGATCGCGACGTATGGCTTTTTCTTCTTCCGCAATCATCAAAAACAAGCCATCCATTGCGCGCTTGGTGACGTAAGCCTCGACAGTGGCGTCTTCTTTAGAGACGACGCCGACTTTTTGCGCTTGGCCCATTAAGCTATTGTATTGATTTGCCAAGCCTGATTTGTCGGTGACACCTTTGACCAAAGGAAGAAATTTATCGCTCAATGCACCGGAAGTTTTCTCTTTAAAAAACTCGGTGACCGAGGTGTCTCCGCCCGTCAAAATCTTCTTAGCGTCGGTCACGCTCATAGATTTAATGGCGTTAACGAGTAGTGGCTTCGCAAATGGCACGGCTGATTCGGCGGCGCGGTTCATCGCCACCACCAACTCATCAAGCTTCGCGCCTTTACCCGTTAACTTCAGCACAGGTTTGGCTTGCTCCAAAATTTTTGGCAGATGAATTTTGACCTTGTCATTTCCCAAAAATCCGTCGGCAATGCCAAGTTTAGCGACGGCAGCCGAGGACCCTTGTTCTAGTGCAGCTTTCAATCCCGCATTTGCATCTTGATTACTTAGATCACTAAGGGATAACGCGGCGGCGGTCATACTGAGCGTCAGAAAAAGCGCAGCAAGGATAGCCCGAGAGAGTGATTTGATTTGCGGCGTTTGCAGGTTCATACGATGACTCCTTGTTGGTTCGTTGTGAATATCAAATGAACGTTTAAGACTCGTCAAAAAAGAAAAGTCTGCGATGCTCTTTTATTGCAAACCGATCAGTCATTCCTGCAATGTAGTCCGCAATCTTTCTCGCTTGAAGCGTGCGCTGAAGGTCATCCAATGCCTTCGCATTTACGCGGTAGTCGGGCGGCAACAATTGGGGCTCCGCCATCAGGACATCAAACAACTCCGTGACGGTTGAGCGTGCTTTGTGCGTCATGCGATTGACTTTGTAATGACGATACAATTTTTGAAAAAGAAACTGCTGGAGCGTTTGCGCTTCTTTTTGGACAGTTTCAGAAAATGAAACCAACTTTGGCATGCTCCGTACGTCATCAATACTTGCTGGCGCGAATCGCTTTATGGCTTCGTCTGTATTCTTAATTAAATCAATTATCAGCGAATTAATCATACGGCGTATCGTTTCGGCTATGGCACGCTTGCTTGGAATATTGGAGAAAATAAGATCAACCTCGCGCCTATGTCGACCATATAAATCGAGCTCCAACAATTCTGCTTCAATTAAAAGTCCAGAACGCAATCCATCATCAATATCGTGATTGTTATAAGCAATTTCGTCCGCAATATTGGTGAGCTGCGCCTCTAAACTCGGTTGCTTTTTTTGAATGAATCGTAGACCGATATCACCCAGTTTTTGTGCACTTTGAACAGAGCAATGTTTAAGAATGCCTTCCCTCGTTTCGAAACTAAGATTCAATCCGAGAAAGGCGCCATACTTTTCTTCTAATTCATCAACAACACGTAAGCTTTGGAGATTGTGCTCAAATCCGCCATAGTTCTTCATGCATGCATTAAGCGCGTCTTGGCCAGCGTGCCCGAAAGGTGTGTGTCCGAGATCATGGGCTAGTGCTATCGCCTCCACCAAGTCTTCATTCAGTCCGAGATTGCGTGCAATTGAACGCCCAATTTGCGCTACTTCCAAACTGTGAGTCAAGCGAGTTCTAAACAAATCACCTTCATGATTCACAAATACTTGGGTTTTATATTCAAGTCGGCGGAATGCAGTACTGTGAATAATTCGATCGCGATCACGTTGAAATTCGGATCGCGTCGTTGATTTCTCTTCGGAATGAATGCGCCCCTTGCTATGCTCGGCGTGGGCAGCGTAGGGTGCTAAATTCGCGTGGTGGACGCGCATTATTTTTCACAACAGGCGTCAAGTGTTGCGTTGAGCATCTCAGCGGGTACAGCGTTAATGTAGGCGTTCCCTAAAGGCTTCAACAAAATAAACTTGATTGCACCATCTTCATTTTTCTTATCAACTGCCATTAACTCTAACCAGCGCTGGTGTCCAAATCCTGGGGCGACTGTCGGCAAACCCGTTGCCTCAACAAGTTTTTGAAGTCGTACTTTTGTAACGTAATTTATATGCCCCATGCGTAACGATAATTCAGCAGCCATCACCATACCGCAACCAACTGCTTCACCATGCAACCATTTCCCGTAGCCTAGGCCTGCCTCAATGGCATGGCCGAAAGTGTGGCCAAAATTTAGGATGGCACGAAGTCCACCTTCTTTTTCGTCTTGTTGAACGATGTTCGATTTGATTTCACAAGAGCGTTTGATTGCGTGCATCAACGCCTTCGGGTCTTTCTTTCTTAAAGCTTCAATATTAAGTTCAATCCAAGAGAAAAACTCTTCATCCTGAATCGCACCATGTTTAATGACTTCCGCCAAGCCTGCGCTGAGTTCACGATCAGGCAAAGTTTGAAGCGTAGAAATATCAGCAATAACGCTCAATGGCTGATAAAAGGCGCCGATCATGTTTTTACCAAGAGGGTGATTGATGGCGGTCTTTCCACCAACAGACGAATCGACTTGCGCCAGTAGTGTTGTAGGAATTTGCACAAAAGGTATGCCACGCATATAGGATGCGGCCGCGAACCCGGTCATATCACCTATCACACCGCCACCTAGTGCGATTAATGTGGTCTTCCTGTCCGACTTTTCCTTCAGCAGTTCATCAAAAATTTGCATCAGGCTTTGCCAGTTTTTATGCTCTTCGCCGTCGGGAAGGATAATACTTTTAACAGCTTTGCCCAATTTTTCTAATGTTTTTTCCAATTGATGCAAATAAAGCGGTGCAACAATATTGTTCGATACCACCGTAACTGTTTTACCTTGAATGAGTTTCGATAACTGGCGTTGATCGCTAAGAACATTGGGGCCGATTACAATCGGGTAACTGCGTTGACCCAACTCTACGTCAACTTGTATTGACGCAAGTTGGCTTTCTAATTCACTAGCGGGATGCGCCGAGTTGGATGTGGTGGAGTCGGTGATTTGTTGTTCTATTTGAGAAACCGACGCGGGCAATTGCCCCAAAATTGTCTGCATAAGGTTTTGAATGTTCGGTCTGCCAGTGTCGACAATGATGTGTGCGACTTCTTTGTATAGCGGCTCACGTTGCGCCTCTAATTCCTCTAACTTCTTTCTCGGGTCACTTGTCCGCAATAGAGGCCGAGTTTTGTCGTAACGTGTCCTGTACAGAATACTGCTAATCGCAGCGCGCAAGTAAATGACGGTGCCGCGCTCGTGCAGAAATCGACGGCTCTGCTCATTTAAGATAGCGCCACCACCGGTTGCCAATACAATATTTTCACGGGAGGTCAAATCGGCAATCACCTCCGCCTCACGTTGGCGAAAACTCGCCTCACCTTCAATTTCAAATATCATTGAAATAGAAACACCAGTTCGGGCTTCTATTTCATGATCAGAATCGACAAATTTTTTTTTGAGTTGTTTTGCTAAGGCTTTCCCGACAGTGGTTTTGCCTGAGCCCATTAGGCCGACTAAGAATATGCCATTGGACATTAGTTATTTTTTTTGGATAATCTTTTAAGGCAGCTGCTGACCCCTCTAGTACTGTACTCTAATTTCATATAGTTGAGTCGCACCACTGAGCGGACTTCTCACACCTAAGAAAACAGATCCAGTGGTACCGGCAGTACATGGTGCAGCGGGGGATATTCTAAGTGTATGCGCCGTACCACCTGGATTTACTGAATTCGGTGCTGCAACGCTGGCTGGAAAAACAGTCATAGCTGCACTGATTGGATTCACCACAGTCAGCGTTGTGGCATCTGGCATAGTGTATCCATTTCGATCTACAACGATAATGTTGAACACTTGAGCCGCCGCGGGTGGCGTTGCTGTACATGCGTCCGCCGCAAAATTAACAGTTGCAGGAAGGCCTGAAACGGTTCCGGTCGACGCACTGTTAGTGAATTGCGTAACCGCCGAAAGCGTTTCGCTGCCGTTGGTCGCGGTCGCAGTAACGGAAACAACGGAGTTATTTGGCGATTGACTACGCCATATCACTGAACAAGAACCCAGCGTTGTAAGACAACGCGCCGTATCACTTGTCCCACCGTCACCGATTATTGCACCACTATCTGTGGTAAATACTACTGGGGTTCCATTCGCGACAACGCCACCATTTTCATCGGCAAGTAGAACGGTAATTCGATTTTGAATATTACCAAAATCGATCCCTTCCACATTGTGTCGCTCCCGTAAAATCGTAAAACTTGCCCTCGATGGCAGACCAGTTGTTACTGTTACCGTGTCAGAGATTGCACTCACTGTCGTTCCGTCTACTGTTGCTACAACCCTTACGGTTGTTGGCCTTGTTCCAGAGCTGATCGCCGCAGTTACCCTTCCTGTGGAGTCGGTAGTTCCCGAACTGGCAACAAGAGTAACTGTTTCGCTACTTTGAACTGAAAAATTAACTTTGCGATTCGCAATGCCTACATTCGCACTATCGACCACGCTAAATGTCAACAGCGCTACCTCAGTTCGACCATTTCCGCCAGCGCCTTTAATAACTATCGACGTATTACTTGGAGAAGCAGAAACAAAGTTAACTGCGACTGGGACTGCAGTATTTGAGGAGCCGACAGTGAAAGTCGCGGTTGATTGAATCGGAGTGTTCCCAACTAGGATTGCAGTGGCAGTCACTGTCCCCGCGCCAGTGCCTGTTCCCGCAACTAAACTGACTTGCGCAACGCCACTGCTGTCGGTTAGTGCTGTACCAGAAGCTGGTGAGATACTTGCAATAGTACTATCTACCGTAAACGTTACCACGACACCAACTGCGGGCATGCCTTGTGCATTAGTTAAAATCGCCTTTGCTGTTAAATTTTTTCCACTGGTCACCAAGTTTCCGGCCATGTTATTCAGATCAACCAAACCAAGTTGAATTTTTCCGTTAGGGTTCGGAGTGACGACACCGGCATTAATTTGAAAGGGTGTCGTTGCTGTCGTCGCAGTAGTACCTGTTACATTCGCGGAAGCTTGAACCGACAACGCTCCGGCATTACTACCCGCAACTACGGTTACTTGCGCAATGCCCCTTGAGTCGGTAAGCGCGGTCCCAGATGTTGGAGCCAAAGTTGCCAAAGTATCACTCAATGTAAAAGTAACTATTACGTTTGCTTTTGCTGCGCCAGAAACATCGGTTACCGTGGCGCGCGCTGTGAGAAAGCCGTTTGGCGAAACACTAGTTACTGCGTTACCGCTCGCGTCAAATAATGCAAGCACAATTTTTCCATTTGGATTTGTACTAGCGCCACCTCCTGAAACTGCGCCAGGCGATCCACCACCAGCGCCGCACGCGCTCAAAAGTGAGAGAACAAATATGGAAGAAATAAATCGAAAAATGTATATCACGTTAACTCCATAACTGTGTAATTCATGTTGATTCTTGGCTCACTCACTATTTAGCTGACAATTTATCAGTTAAAACTTTGGGAGTGATGAACACAAGTAACTCGGTTTTATTATTCGAGCGCCCAGTTGTTTTAAATAGATTGCCGAACAATGGAATGTCACCTAAGAATGGTACTTTAGTTATATCCTCTCGCTCTTCTTGAGTGTAGATTCCACCTAAAACGACCGTCCCACCATTTTCCACTAGCACTAAAGTCTTAACATTTTTCGTATTGAT
>CAYPNW010000019.1:0-13612 GCA_964411965.1 uncultured Burkholderiaceae bacterium | reverse complement strand
AGCAACTCGTCCTTTGGTGCGATCCAAAGAACTGTTCCATTCTTACGCATATCAAGTCCCTTTGCCTGCATAAGTATGTCAAGAGCTTGATCCCAAGGCACGTCCTTGAGCTTTAATGTTGCGCTTCCAGTTACCGTATCACTTGCGATAATATTTAATCCACTAAACTCCGCAATAATCTGTAACAACGCGCGCACCTCAATGTTTTGGAAATTAAACGAAAGTTTTTCACCTCGATAACCTTGAGTGCCCTGGGTCAGTTTGTTCGGATCCTCTTTAATTGGCTTAACTTCAACTACTAGTTGTGTATCGCTTTGGTAGGCACTATGCTCCCAAAGACCTTTTGGTTCAATTGTCATTCGCACATTTTCCCCTTGTTGCTCGGTGCGAACAATTTGAATCGGCGTGCCAAAATCGGTAACGTCTAAACTTTTGCGAAGTATGTCAGGCAAGCCGACTTTGAGAAAATCAATAATGATTTTTTGACCTTGTTGTTTTACATCGACCGCGATTTGATTACTCGGCAAATCAATCACAACACGCCCTTCTCCTGACGCACCTTTTCTAAAATCAATATCCTTTAGGGTCTGGCGCTTTGATGATTTTTCGACCGTCGCCACAGGTAGTCCAACAGAATTCACTGGGGTCGCAATGCCTCCGGAGCCATCGATTGTGACAATAATTGAATTTCCCTCTACGTTTGTTGCGTAGTTCAGCGACTTATTCAAGTTGAAAATAAGCCGGGAACGGCCAGTTGCCTCAACGACATTTACATTACGCAATTCACCTACGCCAATTTCAAAAAGCGACTTACCCGAACCGTTTGTTGTGTCAGCAAAATCAAGAGCAATTCTCGCTGGATTTGATATAGCAAATCCTAAAGGTGGCTTCAGAAGCGGATTCTTTAATGTCACCTTGACGATAATATTTGCACCTTGCTGATTCGCTGAAATATACTCAATACTATTTGTTTGGTTTGTTTGTGCAAACGCCATTTGACTAACGGCAAAAACGCCCAACAGTACAAACCTGACCTGCGCTATTTTTCTTTTTATTTTGATTGTCCAAGCATTCATTTCTTTGCCCCTTCCTGAAGTTCCAATGTAGCTTTTCGTTCTACCCATTCCCCAGCCGCATCCTGGACAATTTCCTTAATCTCGACTTCCGCTTCAGTAATTTTTGTAATCATCCCGAAATTTTGCCCCAAATAATTTCCTACGTGAGCCTGATAGACCGTCTTATCAACTTGAATTAACACGTTTCTCAACCGCTTATCCTCAATCAAACCAACCATTTTTAAGCTATCGATAGGAAAGGACTCTAATGCCTCTTTACGCCTTTCTAGGTCAGGCTTCAGACCATTACTAGATTCCGCCTTTATTCGAGCCAAGATTAAAAGAAGTTTCGCCTGGTTGAATGGATCAACCGACGCTTTACCGGCGTAAGCAACTGCTTCATACACTTTTGGCTCGCTCAATTTCGGTACATTTATGCGAGTTTCTTTCTTGACAGTCTCCATCCATTGCCGCACATCATCCGTTCCGCCGCCTCCGCACCCACTTAATAAAAAACCAGCGAACATTAAAAATGCGTACTTAGAATCGCCTAGTTTCATTTTTTCACTCCCTTTTTCAACGCAGCTTGCGCAGCTATCTCATCAGGATCGAGATATCGGAATGTTTTTGCGACGACATCAAGTACAAGTTTTGCGTCTTTATTCGTATTGATAGCCAAGTTATTCAAAGTCACAATCCTGGATAATTTCGCAACATCACTTACAAACTCTCCCAGATCGTGGTAGTTGCCAGTCAGCTTGATGTCAATTGGCAGTTCCGCGTAGTAATCTTTCGCGACGACTTGTCCCACCTTAAAAGAATCAAAAGTTAAGCCTCTTCCAGCGCCTGCGTTGTTAATGTCGGTCACGATACCTGCCATTTCAGACTTACTCGGTAATTGTTTCTCCATTCGAGCAACAAACTGCAACACAAGTTTTCTTTGCTCTTTCAAAGCATCCAAACTATTTGACTGTGCGACTTTCTGTTTAAAGGTTTCTTTCAACTTCTCCTCTTCCTGCTGGCCCACATTGATTTCATCAACTTGACCACTCAAATAGGCAAACCAACCCAACGCGACGACGGCAAAAGCCAAGGCAATCGCGGACAAAATTCGCGGCGCAATTGGCCAGAGGCCGGGGTGAACCCCATTTAAGTCGCGAAACTGCGCGCTAACTGTTTCCACTATTTCATTTACATTTGCCATATATTTACTCAGCTTGTCTGATTTACTTATAGCTTGCTAGCAGCGCTCGATGCTGGCGACGCCGGCTTGTCCGAGGCGGCTGCGCTGGCTGCCGCGCTTGCAGCAGCAGCTTCAACTTCACGCGGACGTTTCAAGCCAACATTCATAGAAAACTCAAATACTGATTTAGCGTCCCTTCCTTGACCAAGCGTAACCAATTTAATTTCAACTAACTCAGGTTTCTGCATCCAATCTGACTTATTGGCGACATTTCGCAGATACTCCGCAACTCGCTCATTAGACTGCGCATAACCCACTAGCGCTACTTTCTGCCCTTCTTGCTTTAACGTTTTTAAGTACACGCCTTCAGGTGTGAATTTGACTAACTCATCAAGCATAAAAACTGGTTGATTACGATCGGCTTGAAGATCCTCAACAGCTTGCTGACGCTTCTTCAAACTATCAATCTCTTGCTTCAAGCTGGCAACCTCTTTGATTTTTTCATCAAGCTTGGCATTTTCTGCCTTGATGAACATATTCTTATCGTTTTGCGTAGAGATTTCGTGGCTCAGATATGTAAATATCACCACGACAACCAATGCACCTACGATGCCTGCAAACGCCAGCAGCGTAAAAAAATCATTTTTTTGCTGTTTCCGCCGCTCCTCGCGATGCGGTAGTAGGTTAATTTTTATCATTAGCCAAATCTCCGTAACGCCAAGCCACAAGCGACTAGGTAGGATGGAGCATCACTGCGCAGTGATTTTTCACTGACATTGGAAGACAAATCCATACCCTTGAACGGGCTAATCACAGATGTCGATAATTTAGTTCGCTCTGCAACAATATCTACCAAACCCGGGATCACGGCACATCCGCCCGCCAAAAATATTTGATCTACGCGCGTAAAAGGTGTCGATGTAAAGAAGAACTGAATCGCCCTCGTCACCTCTAGTGCCGCGCTTTCCAAGAAAGGCTCGAGAAGTTCCATTTCATAGCTATCTGGTAGATCCCCTTGCTTTTTCTTCGCCTCGGCTTCTTCGAACGACAATCCGTAATTTCGTACGACGTCTTGTGTTAACTGGTTACCGCCAAATTGCTGATCACGCTCATACACGATTTCGCCATTAAGCAAAATGGAAATGTAAGTGACTTTCGCGCCGATTTGAAACAGCGCATATATTTGATCACGCCCAGCATTTGGTTGTTGAGAGATAATACGAAGGATGGCTGCCCTTGCGGCGTAGGACTCAATATCCATAACCTTGGCGGTCAAACCGGACGCTTCCGCAACAGCAACGCGATCTTCGATTTTTTCTTTTCTTGATGCCGCCAAGAGAACTTCAATATCTTCTTCTGAATTCGCCGCCGGACCAATCTTACAAAAATCTAAGCTCACCTCATCCATTGCGAAGGGAATATATTGATTAGCCTCTGATTCAACCTGCACCTCGAGCGCTTGCTCAGTCAGATTACCGGGCAGAATGATTTTCTTCGTGATGACTGCAGACGCGGGCATCGCAAGTGCAACATTTTTCACACCCGTACCGCATTTTTTCAATACTTTGCGAATTGCCTCTGAAACTTGGTCGATGTTCTCAATATTGCCGTCGACCACAGCTCCTTTGGGCAAACCTTCGGAGGCGCAGCGCTCAAGCTTGAAGGAATTCTCCCCACTCTGCGAGAGCTCAACCAGTTTTACGTCGGAAGTACTGATATCCAACCCGACCAAGGGCGGATTTTTTCGTCCGAGTAATGATGCGAGATCTAAAGCCAAGGATATCCCCTCAAATTTAACTTCAGCAAACAACATGCCAAAGACACAAAATAATTATTTTTTCGCTTCGTTAACGCGGCCACCAAAAAGCATTTTTTCTTTTAAAAACCGCTATTTAGGAGACACTCATCCAAGCTTACATTAAATCCTAGCAATAAGGCTCTTGTTCTGTAAAGCACTTTCCGTGAGGTACCTCGTAAAAGCGTTGCCAAATTTCCACGTGGCACCAGTTTACCGTCGTAATTTAGCTTCATGTAACCTCAACGTCTATAATAGTTACAGATTCTTACTGCTTCTCACTCTCTATGTCGCGCACAAATACAACAAAGACTAACGACACCGAGCATGCCACTTCAGGCCTCCGACCTTTTGCGCTAAGAGCGATCATTTCGATCTTTACGATACTCATCGGCCTAGGGTTAGCCGGCATCCTCGTTCTGGCCTTTGCTTTTACGATGGCGTATCCAAATCTGCCGGAGTTGGACTCCATCACCAGCTATCGCCCGAAATTACCGTTGCGTGTTTTTTCTGCCGATAAGGTGTTACTTGCGGAATTTGGTGAAGAACGGCGCAACGTGGTGGGTATTAAGGACATCCCCGACGTGATGAAGAAGGCCGTCCTGGCGATTGAGGATGATCGTTTTTATGAGCATGGTGGGATTGATTACATCGGCATCCTACGTGCCGCTTTACATAATGCCAGTGGCGGTGCACGCCAAGGTGCTTCGACAATTACCCAGCAAGTGGCGCGCAATTTTTTCTTAACTAGCGAGCAAACGGTTAAGAGAAAAGTCTATGAGGCAATGCTGGCATGGAAAATCGAAAAAAATCTGAGCAAGGATCAGATTCTTGAGGTTTACATGAACCAAATTTATCTTGGCCAGCGCGCCTATGGATTTGCTTCCGCTGCACAGATTTATTTTGGTAAGCAATTAAAGGATGTCAGCGTTGCAGAAGCGGCCATGCTTGCGGGTCTCCCAAAGGCGCCATCGGCTTACAATCCCGTCGCCAATCCAAAGCGGGCGGCAGTGCGCCAGCAATACATCTTGTTGCGTATGAAACAGCTTGGCTATATCACGGAAGCACAATTTGAAGCCTCAAAGATAGAAAAGCTACAAATCAAAACCGACAGCATTGATTTTGGGATTCATGCGGAGTACGTCGCTGAAATGGCGCGGCAACTCGTGTATGAACAATTCAAAGAAGAAACCTACACCCGTGGCTTAAACGTCTACACAACCATCACCAAAGCCGACCAAGATGCGGCCTATTTAGCGCTACGCCGAGGCGTGATGGATTACGAACGTCGGCATGGCTATCGAGGCCCAGAGGCCATCATCCAAATTCCTGCTAACAAAGAGGCGGCGGATGAAGCGATCGAAAAAGAGTTAGTTGAACACCATGACAGCGATGATATTTTGGCCGCCATGGTATTAGAAGCCACACCTAAGCTTGTAAAAGCCGTGCTCGCGACCGGTGAAGAGATTCAAATCTCAGGAGCAGGCTTGACGTTTGCGGCCACTGGGCTCGCAGCTAATGCGCCTGCTAATAAGCGCATACAGCGAGGCGCTGTGATACGTGTCATGCTGGGAGCTAAAAATTGGACCATTACGCAAATGCCGGAAGTGCAATCAGCATTTGTGGCGGCTGATACGACTGATGGTGCAATTCGCGCCTTGGTAGGTGGCTTCGATTTCAACATCAATAAATTTAATCACGTCACGCAGGCATGGCGCCAACCCGGCTCCAGCTTCAAGCCCTTCATTTACTCATCGTCGCTTGAAAAAGGACTGTCGCCCGCAACAATTATTAACGACGCGCCGATCAGTTTCGATGCTGGGCAAACCGGTGGGCAGGCATGGGAACCCAAAAACTACGACGGCAAGTACGAAGGTCCAATGACCATGCGAAAAGGCTTAACGAAATCAAAGAACATGGTTTCAATTCGCATCCTGCACAAAGTCGGCGCAAAGTATGGGCAAGAGTACACCAACCGTTTTGGCTTTTTACCGGAAAAAAATCCACCCTATTTAACCTTGGCTTTAGGCGCTGGCGCCGTCACCCCGTTACAGATGGCAGGTGCGTACGCGGTTTTTGCGAACGGTGGCTATAAAATCAATCCCTATTTGATCGCCAAGATCACTGACTCAGACGGCAAAGTCATTGCCCAAGCAGCGCCAGACAAGGCTTTTGACGAAAACAATCGGGTGATTGACGAACGAAATGCGTTTTTGATGGATAGTATGTTGCGCGACGTGGTGAAGTACGGCACCGCAACCAAAGCGTTAATACTGAAGCGCCCCGACATTGCCGGTAAAACAGGCACGACAAATGACTCAATTGACGCGTGGTTTGCAGGCTATCAAGCAAAAGTTGTCGGCATTGCGTGGATAGGTTTTGATCAGCCGAAAAATCTCGGAAACCGCGAAACTGGAGGCGGCTTAGCTTTACCGATTTGGATTGGCTATATGCAGACGGCGCTCAAAGATATTCCGATCGAAGAGCGCCCTGTGCCGAATGGCATCATCAAGGTGGAAGGCGATTACTACTATGTCGAGAACCCACCCGGTTCTTCGTTGCTTGAAACAGGCTTGACGGACCCCATCATTACCGAAGAGTAGTTCGCGAGCTTGGAGCCCGCGCAATGCTTGCAACGCCTCCTATGCAGCGGCTTGCTGTTTTGCGAGCTTCGCTAAGGTATCAAAGAACTCTGTTTGATCGCGCGTATTTCTCCAACTCGCACCATCGTATTTATAGTGAAAACCGCCTGACTTCGCAGCCATCCACATTTCCTGCATCGGCGCTTGGCTATTGATGATGATTTTCGAGCCATTATTCACAAATTCGACTTCGAGCACATTCCCACTGCGCTTACACTCTACGTCGAGTTCATCGCGCTCAAAAGCAAGTTCAAAAATGTTTTCTACCTGGCTGATGCAGTTTTCCGCCAACGTTAAAAACTCGGATTCTGTCATGCTACACTCCCCACACTATTTGTTGATCACTGCAGCGTGGCACAATTCAATCGCACGCTGCAGAAGTTTGACAATCTCATCGACTCAATACTACATCACAAAAATTATGCGCTATTTCACCACACAAAAACCCTCGATGCTGAAAGCTTTTTTCTTCATAGCGGTAATCACAGGGCTGGCTGCGTGCGGACAAAAAGGGCCCTTGGTTTTGCAGAATAAAAGCACGCCAAGCAATGTCAACACTGAGAAAACGTCCGAAGCAAACGGCACAAACGATATCAATAAGAAGTAAGCCCACCGGCCTATTCTTCCTTGAAAACGATAGGTGCAGCATGCGCGGCATGACACCCTTCATGTCCAGCAAAAACCTGTCTCAGCGCTGCTAAATCGTGTGCCACGTCGCCAGTCATGGTCAAGTAATCAACCATGCCAATTTCTTTACGTTTGAAATCAAAATACGCGCAGGCCACCGGCACTTCCGCTGCCAGAGCAATGTGATAAAAACCACTGCGCCAATGCGGCCTGTAAGTGCGCGTACCTTCTGGTGTGATCACTAGCCAATAATGATCCGCGGCTTTCATTTTCTCAGCGAAGCGAGAAATTGCCCCAGTCGCAGTGCTCCGTTCAATCGGAACGCCGCCCACATAACGCAAGAAACGACCCACTGTTGCGCCGGTTACGCCTTCAAACAGACTCGCTTTAGCAATAAAATGAAATGGCAGACCCATCGCCCATTTGGCGAGAATGCCGACCATAAAATCCCAATTAGATGTGTGCGGATAGACCACGACGACGCCGCGCGGGCCAGGCAAATCTTTAAACCGGAAGCGCCAACCGATAAAGGCTAAAGCGCGCAGTGCCCAGCGCTGTGATCCGGTTGAAACCCGATCTAGGGTCATCAGATGTTCATCCATATTGACGTCCAGATGCAATTATTTTGTAAAAACAGGGAGTATGGTAAAAAAAATGCTCGTATGCGCTTATTCTCTGTGCACATAACAAAAATACATCAAGCAGTATCAGAGGCGGAAATCATCATTTGCCGGCAATTGACAACGACCGGCAGAGTGGCTGTTTCGCCCGCTTTCCGTGCCGCCAAAAATCGAGCGACACATAAATAAAAAAAGGGATGGCTTCTGCCACCCCTTCATTGTTTTTTAAAAACGACTAAACAATGTATCCGTTAGGCGCTTACTTCAAACCCGCGACGTAATCAGCCACTGCCTTCATGTCGTCATCGGACATACGCTTTGCGATGCTGACCATTTGTGCGCTGTTTTTACGTACGCCAGTGCGGAAATTCGTTAACTGCACCACTGTGTAATCTTGGTGTTGACCAGCAAGACGTGGAAATTGTGCTGGGATGCCGGCACCGTTCGGGCTGTGGCAACCTGCGCAAGCGGGCACGTTTTTTTCTGGAATACCGCCACGGTAGATTTGCTTGCCTAGCTCAACGATGTCTTTATTTTTTGCTGCGCCTGCTTTCGGCTTTTGCAAGGACAAAAACGCAGACACGTTTTTCATGTCTTCTGGTGTCATGGCTTTTGCAAAAGTCGTCATCACCGCATTCATGCGATTTGGCGTGGTGAAATCTATCAGTTGCTTCTGCAAGTAAGCATCATGTTGCGCTGACAATTTAGGATTGACCGTGATGGTTGAATTACCAGCAGCGCCATGGCAAGAGGCACAAGCGACGATGCCGCGAGCCGCATCACCATTGGTGTACAACGCTTCGCCTTTGGCGAGGTCAGGTTTTGCGGGTTTGACTTCTTCCGCTGCAAACACAACTGAAGTAGAGACTACTAATGTCAAGATTGCGCCGCAAAAGGATTTCGAAAACGGAAGAAAAGCACGATTCATGCAAACACCTTAAGACTAGAAGTAAAAATTTGCCCTAAAAACGGAATAAAAAAAACCAAAATAAAATGCGAACTCAAATGAAAACATCGCTTACTTTGGTTTAATTTACCGCCTTAACTAACCTCGTATTGTACAATAGCTTTATAGGAAATGTAGACAAATTCCAGTAAGCAAGTGCTGACTCCGAGGTTTGTGACCTGCCTTGCATGCGTTGAAAACGATGCACTGTTTCGCCTTAGTTTGCCTGTCGTCGATCCCTATAGCGTGATTTTTTCTTATTCGCTTGGCATCTTTTCGCGACTTGGATTTGTTGTTTTACCTGACTCCCACCTTTGTCGACTGTTTGTCGATACTCATATTGACGCTTTATTTTCGTTTTGTTTGGTTACTCTATGTCGCAACTCTGGCAAGCTCGCTTTTTCACAACCGTCAATCATTTACGTGACTTACCCAAGCTCCACGTACCCGAAATCGCCTTTGCAGGCCGATCTAATGCGGGCAAATCTACCGCCATTAACTTATTGTGCAACCAAAAGAAACTCTGTTTTGCCTCCAAAACACCAGGACGCACGCAACACATTAATTATTTTTCTATCGGTGGGGCGCATGTGGCGCAGCATCGCAAAGACGCTACCATCGTGGAAGAAATTCGTGCACTTTTGGTGGATTTACCCGGCTATGGTTACGCCGAAGTAGCGGGCGCGGCAAAAAATCATTGGAATCAATTGCTCGGGTCTTACGTGCAAACGCGTGAACAACTGACGGCATTGGTGCTAATTATGGACGCGCGCCGGCCATTTACCGACCTTGATTTGCAAATGCTGGAGTGGTTTGCGCCGACGGGTAAGCCTATCCATTGCCTGCTTTCAAAAGCGGATAAGCTCAATCGCAGCGAATGTGCAGATGCCCTGCGTCAAACCGAAAGCGTGCTCTCGTCGTATGTTGATGCAGAAGGACAACGCTTTCCTTTCACCGCGCAATTGTTTTCAGCCCTAAAACGAACGGGACTTGAAGAAGCCGACCTGAAAATTCGTAGCCTCGCTGGGCTAGAAATTGAACCTAGTACCGACATCGAAGCAGCAAGTTAAGGCGTTCGACAAACCGCAACAAAACGAGATAAAAAGTTCCAGCGCTTGCGTGCTAAAAGAGCATACCTACCTATGTATTACCGATAAAGGCATATATAGCAAGCGCAAATGGCATGTAAATTTAGATTTTTTAGGCAGTATATGTGGCGCACGCATACGCGATGAATTGCTCGCCGGACGCTCACCTGCCCTTAATCTTCGTTTTTTCATTGCGCGATGCTCAACCGCCTTTCGCGTGCATGCCTCACCAAACAAACCAGATAACAATAAAAAAACCCGGCGAGAGTATCGCCGGGCAAATAACGCCGAATCACATAGGAATGACTGGCGCCCACTCAGAGGGGTAAGCAGTTGGCAATCTTTAATTTGCCCTCCTTTAAGAGCTTGCAACTTCGAAAAAGTTTCATTAACCTGAAAAATAAATTTTCTTCACCTACACAGACACCATGTCCAAATTGTTCCCCCACCAATTTCCCGCAGTTCGACTACGTCGTATGCGAAAAGACGCTTTTTCTCGGGCGCTCATGCGGGAAAACACGCTCACACCGGCTGATCTGATCTATCCCGTCTTCATTATGGAAGGCAAAAACACTAAAGAAAAAGTCGCGTCTATGCCCGGCGTGGAGCGGATGTCGGTGGATGTGTTAATGGAGGTTGCAGAAGATTGTGTAGCGCTTGGCATTCCAGTAATTGCACTGTTCCCCGTGATTCAAGCGCACCTAAAGACGCCCGATGGTATTGAGGCGGCCAATCCCAACGGTTTGGTGCCGCGCGCTATTCGCGACCTCAAAGCGCGCTTCCCTGAATTGGGTGTGCTCACTGATATCGCGCTAGACCCTTATACCAGCCACGGCCAAGATGGCCCCATCAATGCAGATGGCTACGTGCTTAACGATGAAACCACCGCACTACTCGTGCAACAAGCCCTAGCACATGCGATGGCCGGTGCCGACATTGTGGCGCCTAGCGACATGATGGACGGGCGCATCGGCGCGATTCGGCAGGCCTTGGAAAACAACGGACATGTGCACACGCGCATCATGGCGTATTCGGCTAAATATGCATCGGCATTTTATGGCCCGTTCCGCGACGCAGTAGGCTCTGCTGCCAATCTAGGCAAGAGCGACAAGACGAATTATCAAATGGATCCCGCTAATTCAAATGAAGCCTTACGAGAAGTGGCGCTCGATTTAGCAGAAGGCGCAGACATGGTGATGGTCAAACCCGGCATGCCCTATCTGGATATCGTACGACGCGTCAAAGACGAATTCAAAGTGCCGACTTTTGCCTACCAAGTCAGCGGCGAATACGCCATGATTAAAGCCGCTGCGCAAAATGGTTGGATTGATCACAATAAAGTCATGATGGAATCCATGATGGCGTTTAAACGTGCTGGCGCAGACGGAGTATTAACTTACTTTGCGCGCGACATTGCACGCCTCTTGAAACATCCTGCCTGAGTTTTATTTACCCATTTGTTCCGAGCGCAACGACGTTCACTATGCAAGAAAAAATTATCACCTTCGCCAGTCCCGTTTTCTTCCTGTTGATCGCGATCGAATTTATCGTCGCCCGCAGACGACAAAAGCATCTGTATCGCATCAATGACGCGATCAATAGTTTGAGTTTGGGCGTGATTAGCCAAATCACCGGCGTGTTTCTGAAAATTATTCCGCTGGGCATCTACGCGTGGGTGTTGCAGCATACCGCCATCTTCAACATTGAAAAAAATCAATGGTGGACTTGGGTTCTTGGTTTGCTGCTGTACGACTTTTTGTACTACTGGCTGCACCGCATGGGGCACAAAACCAATCTCTTATGGGCGGCGCATGTGGTGCACCATCAAAGCGAAGAATACAACCTCACCACGGCGCTACGTCAAACCAGTACGGGTGGCGTATTCGGTTGGTTCTTTTATTTGCCCATGGCGGTACTTGGCTTTCCCTTGGATATGTTCATCGTCATCGCCCTCATTGATTTGCTGTATCAGTTTTGGATACATACGCAGCAAATCGGCAAATTAGGTTGGTTTGATCGCGTCTTCGTATCGCCATCGAACCATCGGGTGCACCACGCCGTGAATGACGTGTACTTGGACAAAAACTACGGCGGCATTCTAATAATTTGGGACCGACTTTTTGGTACATTTATCGAAGAAGACGATACAGAACCTGTGGTATTTGGCACGCGCAGCCCTTTGCGTAGTTGGAACCCTATTTGGGCAAATATTGAGGTCTACTACGCCGTCGCGGTAGACGCGTTGCGCACTCGCCGTTGGTGGGACAAGCTGCGCATCTGGTTTATGCCGCCCGGTTGGAAACCGCAAGACCTTGCTCAAACTTTTCCCAGCAAAGCGTTTGACATTCAGCGCCCTTTGTTTGATCCACAATTAGATAACAAAGCCATGTGGTATTGCCTCGTGCAGTTCACCATTGCCCTGCAAATTGGCACGCATTTTTTAATGACTTTTGAAAGCATTTCTGTGTCCGACGCGGTCGGTTATTGCTTATGGCTGACGGCAAGTTACTGGTTCGTCTGTGGCTTAATGGACAATGCCAACCGTTACGTGCCTTTAGAAAAATGTCGTTTAGGCGTGACCCTCTTACTGGTGTTGTTTGATCCCACGTGGTTCTCAACCACCATCTTGGACGTAAATGTGCGTGTTGTGATTGGCGTAATTTGCGTGCTCTCATTTATCGCCCTCTTGTCATTATTTACCCGTTCGGAGACCGATGGACATTTTTCACATTGATGATTGCAAGGTCATCTTAAATGGCGAAGCCCAAGCGACACACCAAATTGCAGAAGGTTTTTTGTGGGTTGATTCAACGCATGACGAGGTCATCGCCGATCCCGAAAAATGGCGCGCTCGTTTAGAAAAAATTACCGGCATCCAGCTCTACGATTTTCATTTGATCGACGTAGTGAACCTATCGCACCCTTCGTATTTTGATTCCACTCAAGAGTACGAACTGGTGGTGTTTAGAAAACTCATGCTGCATAACGGGGCAACTGCTGCCGGATCAAACACAGCGAACAGTGTGAACACATCGAGCGCAGCTACCGCGTCCGCTCTGAATAAATTGGTCACGATACCGGTCTCGTTTTTGCTCATGGGCTGCTGCTTGGTAACTGTGCGTTCGTGCAATAGCCGCACCATAGAACAAGCCCGCACGCGGCTTTTAAACTACAAACCAAAATCCGATTTAACTACGCACACGAGTCGCTTGCCGGCCTCACCTGCAGACTTAATGTTGCGCCTACTCAATTCCATGGTAGATCAGTATCTGGAATTACGCCAACCTTTGACCTTACAACTCGATCGTTGGCAACACGCGCTGCTCGACCCGCGCAGACCCTTCAACAATTGGTTGGCGCTTTTGGATTCGCGATTGGAACTACGCAAGTTAGACAATTTATGCGAAGAGCAGCACGATGCCTTACAGGAATTGCGCGACCATATCATCGACACACACGACGTGAATGACGACGCGAGCAGCCGCAGTAAAGATTTGTTGTTGGTGCGTGCCAATGATGTGATTGAGCATGTCACACGTGTACTGAATCATGCGCGGCGTTTAGAGGCGACGCTTGAATCGGCCGTACAAATTCACTTCGCCGCCATGGCACATCGAACCAGTGAAATTATGCGCACGTTAACGGTCATCACGGCG
>CAYPNW010000018.1:14538-21107 GCA_964411965.1 uncultured Burkholderiaceae bacterium | reverse complement strand
CGCTTCTCGATTCAAACTTTGACCGCTCGCTACACTTAATCAGAGCTTCCCTAGCAAACTAAAACCGATTTGTTGCAAGCCCCGCACAACTTCCGCTGTAGAGATGTGTGGGGCTTGCTTTTTTGATGCATCGGCATATCATCGTTTCGCGTTGCAAATAATGAAACCTCCGCAAAACCAAAACGTCCACTTTCTTGGAACCCCAAAAAGGAAAAATCATGAAAATAACTTTTTCAATACGCTTGAAAAACCTACGCCTACCTACCTCGATTGCGATACTATTTTCCACTCTTCTAGCCAATCATCCTGCCTTAGCAGCCGAGGGTATGTGGACGCTAGACAACCTCCCCATGGCAAAAATGTAGGCGGAATATGGTTATAAACCCAGTGCTGACTGGGTCAAAAAAGTCATGCTCAGTTCAGCTCGTATGGCCTTTGGTTGTTCAGGCTCGTTTATTTCAAAAGACGGCTTGGTCATGACCAATCATCATTGCGCCGCAGAATGTATTGAGCAACTCTCCAGCGCGCAAAAAAATTACCTTGCCGATGGCTTTCTCAGTAAAAGCAGAGCCGACGAGCAAAAATGTCCGGCGATGGAAGTTAATCGTTTGGAAGAAATTCAAGATGTGACCGAGCAAGTTAAAAAAGCCACCGCTGGCTTGTCGGGCACCGCATACAAGCAAGCACAAAACGGCATACGCGCAAAACTAACCTCCGCTTGCGTCGGCGAAAATAAGACTAATACCCGTTGCGATTTGGTTGACCTTTATCACGGCGGCCAATACAAGATTTATAAGTACCACCGCTTTTCCGACGTGCGTCTAGTGTGGGCACCTGAAAAAGCCATTGCCTTTTTTGGCGGTGACCCGGACAATTTTAACTTCCCCCGCTTTAACCTTGATATCAGCTTGGTGCGCGTGTACGAAAACGATAAGCCTGTCGCCATCAAAGATTTCTTCACGTTCAACCCACAGGGCGCTGAAGAGAAAGAAATGGTTTTTGTCACTGGCCATCCTGGACGCACACAACGCCAACTCACCGTCGCCCAATTGCTGCGTGTGCGCGACATCGACCTCATCGATAGTATGTTGCGTGCCGCTGAATTACGCGGTGTAATCGAGCAGTACCAAAAAACCAGCGCGGAAGCGGCACGGGTATCCGAAGGCACCTTGTTCAGTATTGAAAATAGCTACAAGGCACGCTATGGTCAGTTACAAACCCTGCTTGAGCCTAACTTTTTAGTAAAAAAACTGGCAGAAGAAAATGCGTTGAAGAAGTTTGTCGCCTCCAAACCCGCCATGCAAGCTCGCATAGGTGGCGCGTGGGATGCAATTGAAAAAGCGCAAAAAATTCACCGTGAACTGGGTGATCGCATGGCAAATTTAGAAGGCGGTCGCGCGTTCAATTCTGAGTATTTTTTTCACGCACGTGATTTGGTTCGTGGCATAGAAGAAAAAGCCAAAGCGAACACTGAACGTTTGCCTGAATTTTCCGATGCACGCCTTCCTGAAGTCGAAGAGCAAATCGCCTCACCTGCGCCCATTTTCCCTGAATTTGAAAAGGTGAAGCTCACTTTTGGCTTAACAAAAATGCGGGAAATTTTAGGTGTGGACGATCCATTGGTGAAGAAAATTTTAGGTAATAAATCACCTGAACAACTGGCCGACGAACTCGTCAAACAAACTAAATTGGGTGACGTAGAGGTGCGTAAAGCACTCTGGAAAGGCGGCGCAGAAGCGATTGCAAAATCAGATGATGCAATGATCAAGCTGGTTAAATCCATCGATGCTGACGCACGCAACCTGCGCAAGCGGTTTGAACAAGAAGTGGACTCAGTGGTGCAAAAAAATTCAGAATTGATCGCTGAAGCCCGCTTTGCACAAACTGGCACGGGAGCTTACCCTGATGCCACGTTTAGCTTGCGTTTGTCGTATGGCGAAGTCAAAGGCTGGGAAAATAAAGGCGAAAAAATTCCTCCATTCACCGACTTTGCTGGCGCCTTTAAACGTGAAACCGGCGCTGACCCGTTTGCCCTGCCTGCTTCTTGGCATAAAGCAAAAGCGAACCTCAACCTCGCACAACGCTTCAATTTCGTCACCACCAACGACATTATTGGCGGCAATTCTGGCAGCCCAATGATCAACAAAAAAGGCGAAATCGTCGGTTTGATTTTCGACGGCAATATTCATTCTTTAGGTGGCGCTTTCTGGTACGACGCCAGTAAAAACCGTGCGGTAGCCGTACACAGCGGTGGCATCTTAGAAGCGCTGAATAAAATCTACGACGGCAAGCGCATTGCTGATGAGATGTTAGGAAAATAGCCTTGTAATTCCATTTCTAAAGCTATCGTGTCGTTGTTGCTTTCGCCTTGCCGTGCTGCAGCACTGTCTGCGGCTCGTCGCCTAGACGCAATTGATTTGGAAGTGGAATAAGCAAAAACCAAAAAGCCTTAGACTCATCGCGAGTCTAAGGCTTTTTTGATAAAAATTTGATACTACCCCCCCGTATAAATTTGTTACGCCTTATTTATAAGCGCAAACAGTAATAAATAAAGTAAAAAAGTGGCAGTATATGAAACCTTGCGTTTATTTTCGACTGAATACGCCAATTTTTACCCTTACTTTCTGCAAGCGTTCTCTCAATACAAACCGTCTTTAGCAGTTTATCGGCAACAAAAATAACTACCTTTGCAAACTTTCCCACACCTTCTGTAAGCGCTTGACTGACACGGGCATCGGTGTGCGCAATTCTTGCGCAAACAGAGAAACACGTAATTCCTCAAGCAGCCAGCGAAATTCAATCATTTTCGGATCAGCATCAGGCCCTGTTTTGCGTGGCGTGCGTTGCCATGCTTGCGCTACGCTTTGCCACTCGGCCATGAGTTTGGCGTCGCGCGTTGGGTCTGCGCGGCATTTTTCCATACGAATCGTGATGGCTTTCAGGTAGCGTGGGAAATGCGCCAGTTGGCTAAACTCGTTTTCAACCACAAAGCGCTTGCTAATGAGTTGTTGCAACTGGCTTTGCATATCCGCTGCGGCGGCAGCATGTGCTTTGAGACTTTGCAATTTTTTCGGTAGCCCATGGTATTCCGCCAAAATTTGTCCAACAAGACGGGCGATTTCATTTGCCAAAAGATTTAAGCGCGCTTTGCCTTGGTCTCTGCGTTGATTAAACTCGCCCGAATTAGTCGGCAAAGGCGCTTGCAAAAACGCAGACTCCGTTGCCACTTGCAAGAGCTGGTCGCGCAATTCCTCTTGAGAACCCAGCCCCATAAACTGCATACCCATCTGCTGTAAGTTCGGAATATTTTTTTCCAAAAACTTCATTTGCTCTTTGAGTTGCAGCGCAAATAGACGGCGCATACCGATACGGTGTATGCGGTTGGCCTCATCTGGATCATCAAAGACCTCAATTGAGCAATGCGTGGCTTTGTCGACCAAGGCGGGGTAGCCGATTAAGGTTTGCTTGCCTTGTTGCACTTCAAGCAATTCAGGCAATTCACCAAACGTCCAATTGGTGATGTTCTCTTGTTGAAATTGGGTCGCCGTTTTTCTTGCGCTGTCACTGAAATCAGTATGAGCGTTTGTGTTCTTCGGCGTGCCTTCTGTGTTTTTTTTCTGCAAATTTTGCTGTGACGCCAAACTGTTTGTGTTCGACACTTTTGCGTTTTGATGCGCGGCGTGATTGCCTTCGCGCTCCAGTAAAGCAAGCTTTTCCGCATTTGCAATACGCTGAAAACTTTCCCGCGCTTGCCCACCAAATTCAGCCCGCAAGGCGGCTAAATTGCGCCCCATTTCTAACTGCCTGCCATGTTCATCCACGACTTTAAAATTCATCGTGAGATGGGCTGGTAGCGTTTCAAACTTAAAATCTGTCGTAAGACATAAAAGGCCCGTTTGTTCGCGGATATCGGCGATGAGTGCGTCGAGAAAATTGCCCGCGCCGAATTCTTTACGTTCACAAAAGCCCGCCGCGTAGTGCGGAATCGGTACGCAATGACGGCGTATTTTTTGTGGCAGTGATTTAATTAAAAGCTGCACTTTCTCTTTGATCATACCCGGCACCAACCATTCGCAACGATCAGCGGATACTTGATTTAGGGAAAATAAGGGGACCGATAAGGTAACGCCATCGCGCGCACTACCCGGTTCAAAATGGTAGGCCAATTGCAAAGCGACGCCCGATACCTGCATCGTCTTAGGAAACAAGTCGGTGGTGACACCTGCGGCCTCATGCCGCATGAGTTCATCTTTGTTCAAGTAAAGCAATTTCGGCGTGGTCTTCACCATCTCTTTATGCCATTGTTCGAACAAGACGGCGTTGTACACATCGGGCGGCAAATGCTGATCGTAGAACGCGGCAATCAATTGTTCATCAACCAACACGTCTAGGCGGCGAGATTTATGTTCAAGATTTTCGATCTCGCGCACCAATTTTTGGTTGAACGCAAAAAACGGCGCCCGCGTCTCGAACTCGCCAGCGACCAAGGCATCGCGAATAAAGATTTCGCGCGCTTCGGTGGGATGAGTCAGACCGTACTGCGTGCGTCTTTGGCTATATACCACTAGGCCATATAAATTGGCGCGTTCGAACGCAGAAACCTGACCAGCACGCTTTTCCCAGCGTGGCTCACCGACCGATTTTTTGAGCAAATGTTCGCCCACTTTCTCCAGCCATTCGGGTTGAATTTGCGCGATACATCGACCGTACAAACGCGTGGTATCCACAAGCTCGGCAGCCATGATCCACCGCCCGGCTTTCTTAGCAAGGGTTGAACCTGGCCAGATGAAAAATTTAATGCTGCGCGCCCCGAGATAATGCGGCTCCTCGTCAGATTTATACCCAATATTCCCCAGCAAACCCGTCAACAGGGCGAGGTGTAACTGCTCGTAAGTAGCGGGCTTTTCGTTCAAGCGCCAACCTTGTTCTTTGACGATGGTAAGGAGTTGCGAGTGCACTTCGCGCCATTCACGCAAACGCATCTGATTCAAAAATTGGGCGCGGCAATTCTCTTGTAATTGGCGGTTGGTTTTTTTATGTTCGATGGCGTCTTCAAACCATTTCCACATCTTCAAATACGACAAAAATTCAGATTTTTCGTCCGCAAATTTTTTATGTGCGGCGTCTGCCGCTGCTTGCGCTTCCAGAGGGCGGTCGCGCGGGTCTTGTACTGACAAGGCAGCCGCAACAATCAGTACTTCTTCCAAGGCCTGATTATCCCGTGCTGCCAAAATCATTCGACCCACCCTCGGGTCAAGCGGTAATTTGGCTAGTTGTTTGCCTATTGCCGTAAGTTGGTTTGCCTCATCCATTGCACCCAGTTCTTGCAGCAATTGATAGCCATCGGCAATCGCTCTGCCGGGTGGTGGCTCGATGAAGGGAAAACTTTCAACATCCGTCAAATGCAGCGACTTCATCCGCAAAATAACGGCTGCTAAGGAGGAGCGCAAAATCTCCGGCTCAGTAAATTTGGGCCTTTGTAAATAATCGACTTCTTCATACAAACGTATGCAGACACCAGCAGCAACCCGCCCGCAGCGACCGGCACGCTGATTGGCCGCCGATTGTGCGACCGCTTCAACTTGCAACTGTTCGACCTTATTCCGGTAACTGTATCGCTTCACGCGCGCCAGACCAGCATCGACCACGTAGCGTATGCCTGGCACCGTTAGCGAAGTTTCCGCCACATTGGTAGCCAGCACGATGCGCCTTGTGTTCGATACTTTAAACACGCGCTCTTGCTCCTGTGCTGATAGACGCGCGAACAAAGGCAAAATCTCGACATGGGGTGGATGATGTTTGCGCAAGGCTTCTGCCGTATCACGAATCTCTCGCTCGCCGGGTAAAAACACCAACACATCGCCAGAGCCTATGCGACAAAGTTCATCGACAGCGTCAGTAATCGCCGTCATTAAGTCGCGTTCTTTATCTTTCTCGCCCTCTTGCACGGGACGGTAGCGAACCTCAACTGGATACAAACGCCCAGACACCTCAATCACTGGCGCGGCTTTGAATGCGGCTCCGTGACCACTTGAAAAGTGTTGGGCAAAGCGATCTGCATCAATCGTTGCCGACGTAATAATCACTTTCAAATCGGGGCGTTTGGGTAATATCTGCTTTAAGTAGCCCAGCAAAAAATCAATATTCAAACTCCGTTCGTGTGCCTCATCAATGATGATGGTGTCGTATTGTTTGAGCAGCGGATCAGTTTGCGTTTCCGCTAATAAAATACCGTCCGTCATCAATTTCACCGACGCACCTTTGGTCAGCGTGTCGTTAAATCGCACCTTAAAACCAACGTGCTCACCTAGCGGGGAATTTAATTCTTGCGCAATGCGCTTCGCTGTGGACGATGCGGCAATGCGGCGCGGCTGCGTATGCCCAATCAATCCCTTGCTGCCTCGCCCTAATTCAAGGCAAATTTTCGGCAGCTGTGTGGTTTTACCTGAACCCGTTTCGCCACACACGATAATGACTTGGTGCTTGCTCAGTGCCTCAGCGATTTCTGCACGACGGCCAGAAACGGGCAATTCTTCAGGGTAAGTAATGCGGGGTGGCGGGTTGCGAAA
>CAYPNW010000018.1:12600-14438 GCA_964411965.1 uncultured Burkholderiaceae bacterium | reverse complement strand
TGGAACTTGGATCTGTGACTGGTTTTTCGCCTGATCGTGTGATTTTTCACGCAGTTGGTCACGCAAGTGCTGCAGCTCGGTAAATGATTGTTTGGTTTTTTGAGCAGGCTTTTGGTGGCTCATCGTTGATTTAGTTTCATTCTTTGTCATATGCGCGCCGATTATCCCAGATTTCGTCGCATTTCAGTGCTAAAGCCAGCGTCTATCAGTCGTAATTCATTGCGAAAAATCGCCAGCAGACTAGAATAAAAAAATACGCAAAATTGTTTGCGCAATTATTTTTAGTTTAGGTAGGACTTACGCAAAATTGCGTTGGCTAGGCGCGAAGCCGCAGACAGATAAAATGGTACAAATAGTAACTTAGGGCGAAGCAACAACGCCAACGTCTGTTTTGCGTAAGTCCTTTTTGAATCAAGTCGGGGGAAATCATTATGCAGTTCGCCATACGCACGCTCGCCTACCTTTTCGCCCTATTTACTTTGTGCGCATGCACAACTTCCCCGATCGATTTAAAGCGCGAAGGCATATTGCATGACAGCCTTTTCACGCAGCCCACCAAGCCCATAGACGCCAACGAAATTTTTGCACTTAGCAAAGAGATGCAAGCTTTTCTACAGTCTGATCTGCGTAAAGACGTGTTGAATAAGGGCTTAAAGCAAGGTCTTTACGAGGCATTGGGACGCCGCTCGCAAATGCGTATCGAATACGACGCAGCCTATACAAAAACCGCTAGTGAGACTTTTCGTGCGCGTTCAGGTAACTGCTTGTCCTTAGTGATCATGACAGCCGCATTCGCCAAGAACATGGGTATTGCAGTGAACTATCAAGATGTTTATACCGATGAGTTATGGAGCCGAATGGGTGACCTGCAGTTTTCTACTGGCCACGTGAATATCGTTCTAGGTAAGCGTTTGGAGTCATTCAGCGGCTTACGGGTAGGTCGTGACTTTTCAAATGAAGAATCCTTAATCGTCGACTTTCAACCTTCAAGCGATTTGCAACAGCAACAAGCCACACCCATCGGCGAGCAACGCATTGTGGCGATGTATATGAACAATCGGGCTGCCGAATTACTCTCGCAACACGAGATTAATGCTGCGTATTGGCACGCACGCGAAGCCCTATTGCATGATACCGATTTCACAAGCGCACTCAATACCTTGGGTGTGGTGTATCAACAAAACGGCAACTTCGCAGAAGCGGAAACAGTATTTCGCCGTGCGCTTGCGCAAGACGGGAAAAACGCCAATGCCATGCACAATCTGATTGCGGTTTTGAACAAACAAGAACGCAAACAAGAAGCGCAATTGCTGGCGGCTGAACTGCAACGTATCCAACCTCGCCCACCATTTTATTTCTTGAATTTGGGCATAGAAGCGATGAACAAAGCCGATTACCGAGCTGCAAAAAATCTGTTCAATAAAGAGCTAGCACGCAATCCGCACTACCATGAAGTCCACTTCTGGATGGCCTCGGCCCATGCCAAATTAGGTGAAGTGAAGGAAGCGCAAGAACAGCTTCAACTCGCCAAAGAAAATAGTTTGACGCGCAAACAGGAAGATATTTACAGCGCCAAGTTAGAAAAAATCAAATCGACCTCGTTACGATAAGTCGCTGCCAATATGGATATACCATAGCCAGTAATTTCGACTTACGCTTATAGATAAAGCGCAAAGCGATAGATTATTTGTAAAAATTGAGGAGTATATGAATAAAGTGCAAAATTTTTTCCATTAAACGAAACCCAAGGTATACGTCAATCAGCAACAAAAAAATTTCTTTTTGAACTGTCGCAAAGCATTCGACGCATTTCGCCTTGACTCTCATCCAAAAAAATC
>CAYPNW010000018.1:10504-12500 GCA_964411965.1 uncultured Burkholderiaceae bacterium | reverse complement strand
TGAACTGTCGCAAAGCATTCGACGCATTTCGCCTTGACTCTCATCCAAAAAAATCGCTTCTGCGCCTTCAGTTTTGTTCACCACCAAGTCATCACGAAAGATAACTTGGCGCTGCACCTAAGCACTGCACCTAAGCGCTGCACCTAAGCGCTGCACCTAAGCGCTGCACCTAAGCGCCACACCGCAGATTCTCAGATTATAATCAGCGGATGGAAAATTCCCTTCAATTCGTTCAGTGGCTGCGCTCGGTAGCGCCTTACATTCACGCCTTTCGTGGCAAGACCTTCGTGGTTGCCTTTCCAGGTGAACTGGTTATGGCGGGCGCCCTGCATGTGTTAGCGCAAGATCTATCTTTGCTGCACGCCTTGGGCATCAAAATTGTGATCGTGCATGGTTCACGCCCCCAAGTGGCTGAACAGCTTGCTTTGCGAAATGTTGAAGGCCGGTTTCACAATGGCATACGCATTACCGACATCGCCGCGCTTGAATGCTCGAAAGAAGCTGCTGGTGAATTACGGTTGGATATTGAAGCCGCGTTTAGCCAAGGGCTGCCGAACACCCCGATGGCGCATTCAGCGATTCGCATTATTTCCGGCAATTTCATCACGGCCAAACCCATTGGGATTGTTGACGGTGTCGATTTCCAACTCACCGGCACAGCGCGCAAAGTCGCCTACGACACCATTCACAGAATTTTAGACGCCGGTAGCTTGGTTCTCCTTTCGCCACTGGGGTTTTCGCCAACCGGTGAAGCATTTAACTTGACGATGGAAGACGTGGCGGTGTCCGCATCCACCGCGCTACGTGCCGACAAACTGATTTTTATCTCAGAAACACCGATGATGGCTGACCGCGATGGTGACGAGCTGCGTGAACTCTCGTTCATGCAGGCGGAACACGAGCTGAAAGCCAATTATCTACCTGCGGATTCGGCGTTTTATTTAGAACACGCAATCAAAGCCTCTAAAGGTGGCGTACCTCGTATTCATATCGTGCCCTACAAAATTGATGGTTCTGCGCTGCTAGAACTGTTCACACACGATGGCGTGGGTACCATGATTTCATCGGAAAATCTAGAGAGTTTGCGCGAAGCCACGATTGAAGACGTAGGCGGCATCATTAAATTGATCGAACCGCTGGAAGCCGACGGCACTTTGGTAAAGCGCGGGCGTGAACTCATCGAACGTGAGATTAATTACTTCTCAGTGATTGAGCACGATGGCGTGATTTTTGGGTGCGCGGCACTCTACCCGTTTCACTTTGAAAAAATGGCCGAGATGGCATGCTTAACGGTCAACCCAGAAGTGCAAAGCCAAGGCGATGGCGAGCGCATTTTAAAACATATGGAAAAGCGCGCCAGACGTGCCGGTTTCCACACACTTTTTGTCTTGACCACACGCACCGCGCATTGGTTTTTGAAGCGTGGGTTTGTCAGTGCAACAGTCGATGACTTACCAAAAGATCGACAAAAAATGTACAACTGGCAACGCAAATCTTTGGTCTTGATCAAACAACTGTAAACCTTCAGCCACAAAAAACACCGGGCGCATTCAGACATATAATGCGCCATCCAATTTTCAACAGGAGTAATCAGAATGACACGCATGGTTCATTGCATTAAATTAGACAAAGAAGCAGAAGGCTTGGACTTCGCACCTTACCCAGGCGAACTGGGACAAAAGATTTTTCAAAGTGTCTCTAAAGAAGCTTGGGCAGCATGGCTCAAACACCAAACCATGTTAGTCAACGAAAACCGCTTAAATTTGGCAGACAGCCGCGCGCGTAAATACTTAGCCACGCAAATGGAAAAACACTTTTTCGGTGATGGTGCCGATGCTGCCACGGGTTATGTACCGCCAACTGCGTAATTAAATTACTTTGTATGGCGCGGTTAATTTTTTTGCCGCCGCGTTTCACGCAATGTGTCGCGCTGGGGCTTGGAAGATTTAGCGCTAAAAATTGAGAGCACTGAAAAAGAAAAAGCCCTTGAATTATC
>CAYPNW010000018.1:1753-10404 GCA_964411965.1 uncultured Burkholderiaceae bacterium | reverse complement strand
AAGATTTAGCGCTAAAAATTGAGAGCACTGAAAAAGAAAAAGCCCTTGAATTATCAAGGGCTTTTTCAGTTTTTTTGGCGGAGGCGGTGAGATTCGAACTCACGATACAGGTTTAAGCCCATATGCTTCCTTAGCAGGGAAGTGCCTTCGGCCACTCGGCCACGCCTCCACACTTTCACGACCAAACCAACCAGTCGCAATCGAGACCGAGATCATAGCGGGTAGTTTGGATTTGGTCAACTACAAGTGCTGTCTCGATGAAATTATTTGCCCGGCGCTGATTCAAGTCCAAAGGCTTTATGCAGAGCGCGGACGGCCAATTCCATATACTTCTCGTCAATTAATACAGAAATTTTAATTTCTGAAGTTGAAATCATTTGGATATTGATTCCCTCTTCCGACAAGGTACGAAACATTTGTGAAGCGATACCCACGTGACTACGCATGCCTACGCCCACAACCGACACCTTCGATACTTTTGGATCACCAACGATGCTTGCTGCACCAATCGTTGCTTTAACTTGTGACTCTAATGCGGCCATGGCCTTGTTGTAATCAATGCGCGGCACGGTGAACGTAAAGTCTGTTTTGCCATCGACCGACTGATTTTGAATAATCATATCGACTTCGATATTTGCGTCAGCGATTGGTCCTAAAATTTGATAGGCAATCCCGGGTTTATCTGGCACGCCAAGAACGGTTATTTTGGCCTCATCACGGTTAAACGCGATGCCTGTGATGGTAGCTTGTTCCATGTGTGTATCTTCCTCAAACGAAATCAGAGTGCCAGATTGAGCTTCCTCTTCTAGCGGCATTAATGGGTCAGTCAGCGACGACAATACGCGTGTCGGCATGCGATAGTTACCAGCAAATTCAACCGAACGAATCTGTAGCACTTTGGAACCTAAGGATGCCATTTCCAGCATCTCTTCAAATGTGACTGTATTTAAGCGACGTGCTTCTGAAACCACGCGTGGGTCGGTCGTGTAGACACCATCTACGTCGGTATAAATCAAGCATTCTTGTGCTTGCAAGGCAGCCGCAACCGCTACGGCGGAAGTGTCAGAACCGCCGCGCCCTAAAGTCGTTATGTTGCCCAATTCATCCACGCCTTGGAAGCCCGTAATGATGACAATTTTCCCGGCATCTAAATCAGCACGAACTTTCTCCTCGTCAATCGAAGCGATGCGCGCTTTGGTATAGGACGAGTTGGTTTTGATAGCAACTTGCCAGCCCGCGTAAGACACGGCTTGCTTACCAATGGCGAGTAAGGCCATCGCCAATAAGCCCACCGAAACTTGCTCGCCGGTGGACGTAATCATGTCAAGTTCGCGTGGATCTGGCTCGGACATAATTTCTTTTGCCAAGCCAATGATGCGATTTGTTTCGCCGGACATAGCAGACGGAACAACGACGATTTGATGACCCGCGTCATGCCATTTGGCGACGCGTTTTGCGACGTTCTTGATGCGGTCGGTTGACCCCATCGAAGTGCCGCCGTACTTGTGGACAATTAAAGCCATAAATTTTTAAAATTGAAAATCAAGTGAGGTACGAAGACCCGCGAAGTGAGAAAAACAGCCTCGTAATGTACATGCTGCGACGCAAAATAACAAGGCGCGCACTGCTTAAAATTTAAGCAAAAACCTTGCTGATTTCTTGCGTTTGCTGTTTTTATCCGCAAATGCCGTAAGTCGTACAGGGCAAATTGAAAGAATCTTTCCGCTTACCTCAAAAGAAACGCCGCGTTTTGCCAATTTTATTTTCGTATAATTTACAAAAAACGGCAGTATGCTTAAAAACATCTACTTATGCGCTTTAAAATAAGGCGCAAATAAAATATACGGTATGCAGTATAAGAATTCAATTGAATTTATAGACGAGGTGAGAAAAAACCGACATTCGCATCGCATACATTACCAAAACAAATATCGTTATAAATAATTTGTCTCGGATTTTCTGCATTTTTCCATGGCTTTATTCGCGTCTGCATTCACGATGCGCCTGGTTTGCCTGTTCGCCGCTTGCCGCTCACGCTTCTTTGGGAAAGAGTTTTTGCCAGCCTGCGTGTCCAAGTTCGCTCATGGTTTGTATGTTTTTCTCATAAATGGTTTCCGCTTCCGGGAAGGCTTCAACGGCCGCATCGACACTTTCCTCGCGCAACAAATGCAAGGTGGGAAACGGTGCACGGTTGGTGTAGTTTTCAATATCATCTGGTGCGGTATCGGCGAATTGGTAATCGGGGTGAAAGCTAGCCACTTGCAAAATGCCGTCCAAATCTAACTCGACCAAAGCATCGTCGGCAACTTCAATGAAATCGTTATAATCCAAAAAATCATTCAGCGTATAGGGGTGTATCAATAGCGTTGTTTCGATTTTTTCTGGATTTGCTTCTGCCAAGGTTTCTAACTCTCGCACCAAGTCACCCAGTAGCGCATCGGGTGTCGTCGCCTCGCTCACTATGTAACGAATTTGCTTTTTTACGTGCGGTGCTTTTGCAAACGGGCACAAATTCAAGCCAATTACGGCTTTTTCGAGCCAATTTTCTGTTAATTCGATGATTTGTTGGTGACTCAATTCACTTGATTTCATGCGACACTCCCGGCAAAAAATAATTTCAACAGAATATCAGGCAATCGTCGGCTTAAAAATGCTAAATCTGGCGTCGGCACAGTTTGTTGACATTGTTCGACTTATTTCAAGCCGCAGTGTATTCTCCGCGCACTCTTGCTTGAATAAGGTGTCGTCCAAACGGTGAGAAAGCTGATTTAGCTCAAGCGTTGCCAAAGTAGTTGAACCGACAATCCTTAACAAGTTTCAAGTAAGCTCAACGGGCCCAATGATGAAAATAGCGTACATACTTGACTCGGCTGAAGGCGGGGGCGTTGCTCTGCCGGTGCCCATGGTGACACGTGTACTTCGCAACGCTGGTGCACAGGTTGAAGTTTTTATCTTAACGAAACGCGATGGACGCGCCATCGCACCGATGCTTGCAGACGGATTGACGGTGCGCGTAAGAGAAGGCAGCGGCCGCGATCACATAGCAGCTTACCGCTGGCTAGAGGAACAACTTGCTGCTTATCAACCAAACCTGCTTTGGACATCATTAACCCGTTCCACGGTGCTCGGGCTATCGATAGGTAAACGCTTAGGCATTCCTGTGGTTTGCTGGCAGCACAATGCGTTTTTGCAACCTTTGCGCGAATTGTTGCTGTATTTTTTACGTAAGCGCCCCGTGATGTGGGTGGGCGATTCCGATATGGTGAGCGCAGAAACTGCAAAACGATTTAAGGTGCCTGCTGAGCGCTTAGCCTGCTGGCCTTTGTTTGCTGTAACGCCAGACGCACCGCAATCGATACCTTGGCAAGCGGGACAAACACTGCGGTTAGGCAGCCTAGGCCGCCTCCATGCCCAAAAGGGTTACGACATCTTGATCGCCGCGCTGGCACAATTGAAAAAGCGCGGCTTTGTCGCCGCAACACCGTTTGAGTTGGTGATTGCAGGCGATGGTAGAGAACAGGAAAATTTACTCGAAGCCGCCAAGCAGGCAGGTGTGGCCGACCAGGTACGATTCCTTGGCTATGCAGAGCATCCACGTGCATTCTTAGCCGGCCTACACCTGTATTTGCAACCTTCGCGCTTCGAGGGTTTTTGTATTGCGATGCATGAAGCCATGCAAGCCAGTTTGCCCGTGATTGCCTCTCGCGTCGGCCAAATGCCATACACCATTGAAGCGAACAGCAGCGGTTGGTTGGTACCGCCCAAAAACGTCAATGCGTTGGCAGATGCCTTGGCAGAAGCACTCAGTCACCCCGAACGCTTAAGCACTATGGGTCAAGCAGCGCGTGCAAGGGTCTACCCGCGTTACAGCGCAGAGGCTTTTCAGCTTGCTGGTGAAAACATCTTGGCGCGCCTAGAGAAGCAAGGCATCATTAATTTAGCCAAATAAGCACAAAGCATGCTGTGCGATTTACCAGCATGGACATTTCAGTCGTCAAACTAGCCGCAATCGCAAAATAATCGCAAAATGCGATTATTTTTTTTGGTTTGCTTTCAGCGCATGGCGCGATTGGCGCATCAAGAAATACATGCCAATTGAGGGCAAAGCGGCTGCAATGCTGGCTGCCACACCAGCACCGATCAAATGCCATTCCGAAGTGAGCAAAGTAAAAAATATTAAGTACAACACGGTTGATGCGATGTACAAACGCAGCACCTTGGTGGCTTTGCCAATCGCATACAACGCAGAACGCAAAGGCGACGCCACCAAATCCAATGTCGCGGCGAGAAACATCAAGGTTAAAACGGGTGCAGCGCCAATAAATTCCTGTCCAAGCAAAGCAGCCAACAGGTATTCACCGCCAAAAAAACTCGTCACTACAAATAGCATGCCGGCAGCGCCACCCAATAATGCCGTACGATTTGCAATGACGGCAAAATCATCGCTACCTAGATGCCATGTTCGGGTGAGATCAAGAAAAACCACTTGCCGGATCAAGATCGCTGGTTTTGCCAAAGTGCTAGAAATTTCTCGTGCTAAGCGTAACAAACCCGCTTCAGCGGGGCCCAACAAATGCCCCACTAAAACCGTTGTGATGTGTTTGGGTAGCACATCCAAGTTTGATTGCCAGTAGGTCACCCACAAAAACTTTCGTAATCCGACAAAGTCGCTCAGCGCAGCGCCAGTAATACCATCGCCGGAAAAACCAGCTTTCACTTGGGTTTTATATTGGCGCTTGGCATGCCAGAACACGAACAAATTTTCCGCAACATACGCGCCACCCCAAATTGAGACAAATACTTGGATGGGCGCATCGGACCACCATGCAACAAATACGCCCAAAAATCGAATGGTCGGGGCAATAGCGAGTTGCTGGCCAATCAGGTCAAAGCGGTCATACAAACGCAGTATCCCAATCGAGCTACCCACGCCAGTAGTGATGAGCACCAAGCTATAGCCAGCCAGCAAAATCACGTGCTCCTGATCCATTCCCATCAAAGGTCCGGCAATGGGAGCAATACAAAGCGCCAAAACCGTTGCTGCTAGGCTGGTTTGGCGATCAATGCGGCGGCACACTTTAATCAATCGACCAAGCGTATTGTGGTCACCCGATTGATGTGCCGGTACGCCGTACTGCACAATGGCTTCCACGGAACCAATGTCAAATAGCGCGCGCACTAGCATTGCGTAGGTGTGCATCAGCACGACCAAACCATACTCAGAGGGTCCTAGGGAGCGCGCCATCAATGCCGTAGCGCCGAAGGCCATTGCCGCGGCAGCACCCCGACCTCGTATTAGAAGCCAGAAATTACCCATGACACGACGCATGGGGCTTACTTCAGCAATAGGTTCTTCAGACTGATTCAAATTGAGCCTAGATTGATACGCAAACAATAGGAAACAAAAATAACCCACCGCGCCTTCAATGCTGCTGAGGGCTGCTGTACGTGGGTCGTGCGGGGTGAAAATTAAGGATAATGCCCAAAAAGAATAGCAAGTTCAAGTTTTGCTAGCGGCACATCCGATAAAGTAAGTCTACCATCCGTGTGAAATTTTTTTCAAAGAGGTAGGGAAGGTAAAGGCGCCGCTTGACGTGGCGCGAGGTTGAGTTTGAAGCGTGTCCTGCACAAATTTTACTAATGCGGATTCTAGCAGCGCTTGTAAAAACGTTTGGGAAGGCGTAAAAAAGAACTGTGCGCCTAATGTACAGGCACCAAGACGTGCCGCCTTCCCAAGAAATGCAAGCCAAATTCCCTTGGCCTTCTACTCAGAAGCGACAGCCTTATAAGTCACTGCGCCCAAAATCCCGCCAATAATAGGCGCAACCCAAAACAACCAAAGCTGCTCTACCGCCCAACCACCTACATAAAGAGCGACGCCCGTGCTACGCGCAGGGTTCACCGAGGTATTCGTGACGGGGATGCTAATCAAATGGATTAAGGTTAAGGCTAAACCAATAGCAATCGGCGCAAAGCCTTTTGGCGCACGTTCATCGGTGGCTCCCATAATCACAAACAAAAACATCGCCGTCATCACAATTTCAGTCACTAACGCAGCTTGCATCGAATAGCCGCCAGGTGAGTGTTCTGCAAAGCCGTTTGACGCAAAACCGGCGGATAAGCTAAAACCCGCTTTGCCACTGGCGATTAAATACAACACGCCGCCAGCTAACACGCCGCCAATCACTTGCGCGATGATGTAGGGCAGCAGTTTGTTGGCGGGAAAACGTCCACCAGCCCATAGGCCAATAGAGACGGCAGGGTTTAAGTGGCAACCAGAAATATGCCCAATCGCGAACGCCATGGTGAGCACCGTTAAACCAAATGCCAAGGACACGCCATGCAAGCCAATTCCCACACCAGGAAAGGCGGCAGCCAACACCGCGCTGCCGCAACCACCTAAGACTAACCAAAATGTACCGATTACTTCTGCGCCCAATTGTTTCATTTGATTCCCCTTTTTTGCGTTGATTCATTGATGATTAATTCAAACGAATTTGCGTTGACCACTTTCAGATAAAAAAACTTAGTCGTTTTCAGTCAAACACAATTTCTGGGCGCATCGTATTACAAAAGCTAAGTATAAAAATGTTAAAAAATGCTAAGAAGCTTGCAACTAACTTGGAAGACAACGGAAATTAACAATCTTTTTATTATTCCTTGCCTTGCAGTATTTTTCGCAGGCCCTCACTGATTACCTAACGTCGTCTTTCGGCAATCAATGTGGCGCAAAATTCAGCGTTTGAATGCCATTTGGCGTGCCCAGCAAGCAGACATCAGCGCCCCGTTGCGCAAACAAGCCCACCGTGACGACGCCCACGATTTGATTAATTTCCGTTTCCAACGCAATCGGGTCAGTAATTTTCAAGCCATGCACATCAAGAATCACGTTGCCATTATCGGTATGTACGGCTTGCCCATCCCTGATTCGCAAACGCGCTTCGCCGCCGAAATTTGCTAGCTCCCGCATCACGGCTTGGCGTGCCATAGGAATCACTTCAATTGGCAAAGGAAATGCGCCTAACTGCGCCACTAACTTTGAAGCATCGGCAATACAAACAAATTTTTGTGCGACCGACGCAACGATTTTCTCGCGTGTGAGCGCCGCACCACCGCCTTTGATCATTGCGCCAAGCTCAGTGATTTCATCTGCACCGTCGATGTACACTGGAATGTAATCAACGTCATTCAAATCAAACACCTCAATACCGTGCACCTTCAACCGAACAGCACTGGCATCCGATGAGGCTACCGCGCCTTTGATTTTGTTTTTAATTTTGCCTAATTCATCAATAAAGAAATTGGCGGTCGAGCCCGTTCCAACGCCAATGATTTCGCCTTCCACCACATATTGAATGGCAGCTTTTGCAACGGCTAATTTGAGATTATCTTGTGACATGATTGGTTAAAAGAGTAGAAAGAAGGAGTAAAAAGAAAAAGTAAATAAGCGAGTAAATAAGCCAGTAAAAATTCGAAGAAATAGTCAAATTAAGCGCCAGCGCTTCAGATGCGCAACGGCGCTTCATCCATCAAAGCGACTTGCTCACGTAATTCTAAAACACGATCTTGCCAATAGCGCTGCGTGTTAAACCACGGAAACGCTTGTTTAAATGCAGGATCATCCCAGCGTTGCGCCAGCCAAGCGGAATAATGCAGCAAACGCAGGCTGCGTAAGGCTTCTATCAAGTGCAGTTCGCGCGGATTAAATTCGTAAAAATCTTCGTAGCCTTGCAAAATATCAATCAATTGCGCGCTCATTTCGGTGCGCGATCCCGACAACAGCATCCACAGGTCCTGTATTGCAGGCCCCATACGGCTATCATCAAAATCGACAAAGTGCGGACCAGGGTGTGCACCGCTATCTGTCCATAAAACATTGCCTAAATGGCAGTCACCATGCAATCTGATCTGTGCCACTGCCCCAGCGCGATCAAAGCTGCGCTGTATGCCTTCCATTACCAGCGCAGCGACGCTTTGATAGGCCAAGGCAAGATCAGCGGGAATCCAATGATTTGACAGTAAAAAGGAAACAGATTGCTGCCCAAACGTATCAAGATTAAGGCTTGGGCGATGTTGGTAATGCGCTTGAGAACCAACTGCATGAATGCGCCCGATAAAACGCCCCAGCCAAGTCAAGGTATCGACACGATCTAATTCCGGCGCACGCCCTCCTTGTCTAGGAAATATCGCGAAACGAAAACCTTGGTAAGTGAGCAGCGAATGCCCATTTTCATTGATGATAGCGGGCACAACAGGAATTTCTGCCGTGAATAACTCTGTAACGAAGTGATGCTCTTCCAAAATCGCCGCATCGGTCCAGCGTTCTGGGCGATAAAATTTGACGACCAAAGGCGCACCATCTTCCATCCCCAGTTGATACACCCGATTTTCATAACTATTGAGCGCCAATAAGCGACCATCACACTGGAAGCCGTGATGATGCATGGCATCCAGCACACAATCGGGGTTCAGTAGCGCAAAATCTGCGCCTTCTGGGCTCGAAGGCATCGGCATAGCCGTCAGTACATCAATTTCCTGAGCCGGAGGTAACGTGGGTTCTGAATTCATAGACCGAATTGTACGTGCATTCAACCCCGCAAAACCTGACAAAGCGCTACACTTCAGCTATTGCTAATTACCGCCCTATTTCC
>CAYPNW010000018.1:0-1653 GCA_964411965.1 uncultured Burkholderiaceae bacterium | reverse complement strand
CTTCACTGTTTTTTTATCTTTTCTATCTTTTTGTCGACTGTTTAATCTGACCGGAGGTTTCAAATGAGCTTACAAGATCAATTCGAGAGTGCCCTCAAAGATTCGAAAAATTTGCCTGAGCGTCCAGATAATATGACGCTCTTGAAAATGTACGCCTTGTTTAAGCAAGGCAGCACTGGCGACAACACGGGCGACCGACCTGGTATGACCGATTTTGTTGGCCGCGCTAAATTCGACGCATGGATGGAGTTAAAGGGCACGAGCAAAGAGGCTGCCATGCAGGAATATATTGATTTGATTAACGAGTTAAAAGACGAGTAATTGCAGCAATCAAGAAATACATTAAGTGGAGTATTTTTTAGTAGCGCTTATAAATTAAGCGCAATCGCAGAAAAATAATGCATACCCGCCTAGAGTATCGCAATTTCCTTGTCTTTTTCAGTATTTTGTGAGGAGCGGCACGTGGAACACAAATTGAATGAAATTGGACAAATTGCAGTTACCGTAAGTGACGTCACCATGGCACTTCCTTTTTACCGCGATGTGCTAGGTTTGCAATTTTTGTTCAGTCCATCAACTGAACTCGCATTTTTAAGCGCTGGCTCAGTTCGTCTCATGTTGTGTATTACGCAAGGCGCTGGGGTGGTCGGATCAAACTCTCCACTTTATTTCAAAGTTACCGATTTGAATGCCGTGTTCAATGCGATTGTGGAACGCGGAGCCAAACCAGAACGGGCGCCTCAATTAGCTGCAAAACTACCCGATCATGAGCTTTGGATTGCATTTTTAAGAGACCCTGATGGCAATCTCATCGGGCTTATGGAAGAAAAACGCTAGGCAAATCTAGGGAAGCTCTGATTAAGTTACTGCGCGACCAAGTTTTGAATCTGTGACGCCCGCTACGGCACTCGCTACGATGATCGCTGTACATTCGTCCTTGTGTGCTTCTCGACCCAAACTTTGGCCGTTCGCTGCACTTAATCAGAGCTTCCCTAGCATTACAAAGTCACGTTAAATTAATACGGCATTGCAAGACTTTCCCCAATGCGGAGCCTTGAACACTCGACGAACGAAGAACTCATTCAAGTCAAACAAATAATTCAGGATTCAACACGTTTTGCGGCTGTCTTTTACACAGCGCGGCGATGAGGTTGTCTGCCGCGCAGTTCGCCATGGCTAAGCGCGTGTTGCGCGAGGCACTGGCAATGTGCGGTGTCAATACGACGTTCGGCAGGGTTAAAAATTCCGGATGAAACTTCGGCTCATTTTCAAACACGTCTAAGCCTGCCGCACCGATTTTCCCGGATTTTAGTGCGGCAATTAGCGCCACATCGTCAACAATGCCGCCACGTGCCACATTGATTAATACGGCACTCGGTTTCATAAATTCTAATTCCGCCGCACCTATCGTGTGATGCGTAGCTGGCGAATACGGCAATACCAAAATCACGTGATCTGCCGCACCCAGTAATTCGGCCTTGCTCACATACCGCGCATGATTCGCCGCCGCCTCCTGCTCAGGCAAGAGACGGCTGCGGTTGTGATACAGCACTTGCATCCCAAAACCGCTAGAGCGGCGCGCGATAGCCTGCCCAATGCGCCCCATTCCGATGATGCCTAGCGTACTACCATGCAAATCCGCCCCTAAAAACC
>CAYPNW010000017.1:2988-21254 GCA_964411965.1 uncultured Burkholderiaceae bacterium | reverse complement strand
CCCGCAGCGATAAACACCATGTGGGCACCACGCAATGAATCTTCGATACGGGCACGCGATTCTTCAGCCAACTGACGACCAATTTCTGGTTTCATGCCAGCACCCAAGCCTGTTTCGCCAATTTGAATCACGTTATGGGCATGTGATTGTGTCAGTGCTTGCGCATCGGTATTCGCGGCGATGAATTCAACACCAGAAACACCTTTGCTAATCATGTGCTCGACTGCATTGCCGCCTGCGCCACCTACACCAACTACTTTAATAACAGTGCCTTGTGTCGCGTTATCTACCATATCAAACTCCATCATACATCCTCCTAGTAGGCAGCTTTCAGTCGCTAATCATCACCCTATGTGAGGTCTAGCGACTAAAAACTGGATTCACAACATTATAAAATGATTACTACAATTAATGAGATTTTTATAGACAATTTCTGACTAAAAATTCCCCAAAAACCACTCTTTCATGCGCTGCCAAACTGCACTTGCTGAACCTTCTTGCTTGGTCAGAATATGTCCGCGCATGTACTGCTTCTTTGCTTCTAACAACAACCCTAAAACTGTGGCGTAACGCGGGCTACGTACCACGTCCGCCAATTGACCTGTGTACGCTGGCATACCTAAACGCGTTGGTTTTAAAAAGATGTCCTCCGCCATTTCTATCATGCCTGGCATGGTTGACGAACCGCCGGTTAACACGATGCCAGACGACAGCACATCTTCATAACCCGATTCGCGCACCACTTGATGTACCAAGGCGAACAACTCTTCCACCCGTGGTTCAATCACAGCCGCAAGCGCCTGACGCGAGAGCGAACGAGGTCCACGATCGCCTAATCCCGGCACTTCTAAGGTATCCGCTGGGTCAGCCAACACTTGTTTTGCCACGCCAAAACGCAATTTAATATCTTCTGCCTCTGACGTCGGTGTGCGCAGCGCCATCGCAATATCATTGGTAATTTGATCGCCGGCAATTGGTATCACTGCTGTGTGACGAATCGCACCTTCGCTAAAAACTGCCACATCCGTGGTGCCACCACCGATATCAATCAACACGACGCCCAATTCTTTCTCGTCTTTCGTGAGCACCGCCTCCGCTGACGCCATCGGTTGAAGAATCAGGTCGGATACCTCCAAGCCACAGCGCCGCACGCACTTCACAATGTTCTGCACTGCTGATACAGCGCCAGTGACTATGTGTACTTTCACTTCCAAGCGAATGCCACTCATGCCGATCGGTTCGCGCACATCATCTTGACTATCAACGATGAACTCTTGTGGCAGGGTGTGCAATAACTGCTGGTCAGTGGGAATATTGACCGCCTTAGCCGTCTCGATCACGCGCGAAACGTCTGTCGCAGTCACTTCTTTGTCTTTAATCGCGACCATGCCGCTTGAGTTGAAGCTGCGAATATGGCTACCAGCGATGCCCGTATAAACATGCCGAATTTTGCAATCCGCCATCAACTCTGCTTCTTCCAAGGCGCGCTGTATGGATTCGACTGTCGCTTCGATATTTACGACGACGCCTTTTTTCAAACCCCGAGATTCATGTTGACCTAGTCCTATCACTTCATGCCGGCCATCAGGCAAAATTTCTGCTACCACGGCCACAATCTTTGATGTGCCAATATCCAAACCAACGATTAAATTTTTCGCGTCTTTTGTCATGATTTCCTACTTTGTTTGTTCTTTGGTTTAATTTCGCCAACACTGGCATGACTCGATTTTAAGGCGAGACCGTTTGGATAACGCATATCGACGCTAACAATACTGTCCTGCAAACTCGATAACAACTGCGGATAAATTTGTAGCAATTGCTCAACGCGTTTTCTTAAACTTTCATCGTCTGGCGTCCGCCCCAGTTCGACGCGCATACCATTACTTAACTTAATGCTCCACGCATAGCGGCTTGAATACTGCACGGCTTCGGGTGCCAAGCTGATTCTGGAAAACCAGTCTTTAAACTTAATGTAATGGGCGAGTACATCTTTCTCGCTTCCATCGGGGCCAGAAAAACTGACTAAATCAGCGTCGTCCTCCGCTTCTGCAAGATTGGCAGTGAAAACGTCA
The DNA here is from genome assembly GCA_964411965.1 of uncultured Burkholderiaceae bacterium. Classification (GTDB taxonomy): domain Bacteria; phylum Pseudomonadota; class Gammaproteobacteria; order Burkholderiales; family Burkholderiaceae_D; genus Undibacterium. The sequence continues at coordinate 19,182 of CAYPNW010000017.1, read as the reverse complement.
CCACGCGTTGATATCAAACGCCCGTCTTCGCCCCAAGTTCCCAATACTTCATGTTCTTCAATACTGACAATTAATTTATTCGGCCAATCTCGTTGTACGCTTGCCTTCCGCACCCAAGGCACTGCTTCAAATGCGAGACGAACATTATCTAAATTACTGGTAAAAAAATTGCCTTTTATTTTTGGTAACGCCGCTTCGCGAATCGTCAACGCATTCACATGCCGCAAGTTGTTCGCAGTAGCACTCTCTACCCGTACCGATTTCAAACTAAATATAGGGCGTTGAATTAACCACCAAATGCCCGATGTCACGACCGCAAGCAACACCAAGCCAAACAGAGCATTGGCGGTTGCATTAAGGGTTCGAAAATCGTGCCACATTGTTTTAAATTACCTCTGTCGTTTTTTTAAATTTTCTTAATTTTTAAACTCGCACCAGCTAAAATTTCTGTACAAATTTCCTCGTAACTCATGCCCGCTTGGCGCGCCGCCATCGGCACCAAGGAATGACTTGTCATTCCTGGTGACGTATTTATTTCAATCAAATAGGGTTCATTATCAGAAGTGCGTAGTAATACATCGACACGAGCCCACCCTTCGCAGTTCAATGCGCGAAACGCCTCGACCGACATTGCTTGTATTTTCTTTGTCAATGCCGCATCGAGGGGCGCGGGGCAAAGGTATTGCGTATCGTCAGTGAAGTATTTGTTCTGATAATCGTAGTTGCCCTGCGGCGCGACGATTTCAACTATGGGTAAAGCGTAGGCTTGATCACCCGCTCCTAGCACGGCGACGGTGAGTTCGCGCCCTTGGATGAATTCTTCTGCCAATACTTCATCATCAAATTGGGCAGCCAATGAAAATGCTTCCTGCATGTCGGAGTAACCATTTACTTTCGTAATGCCAATGGTCGAGCCTTCATGTGGTGGCTTAATGATTAAAGGTAATCCTAAGGCGTCTGGTACACGACGTAACTCGGTTTTCGCATTAAGTATGGCGAATTTCGGCGTCTGCAATTGATGGCTCATCCAAATCTTTTTGGTGAATATTTTGTCCATTGCGACCGATGACGCCATCACACCACTGCCCGTATAGGGAATGCCTAATTGTTCCAAAGCGCCTTGCAAACTACCGTCTTCACCATAACGTCCGTGCAGCGCAATAAAAACGGCATCAAATTTTTCTGCAGCAAGCTCTGCCAAACTTCGTTCTGCCGGATCAAAAGCATGCGCGTCTATCCCGCTTTTCTTGAGGGCATTCAGCACACCTGTGCCGGACATAATGGAAATTTCGCGTTCTGCCGAGCGCCCACCCAGCAGCACGCCAACTTTGCCAAATTTTTTCGCTTCAGTCGTACTCATTTGTTCTTCATCCTATTTGTTCTATCCGCTCGAACCACACAATTTTCGTACCTGTTTTATGGAGACTCAGGTTAAGCCACTTGCGCCAACTTCGCCGGCACGCCGCTGATTGAACCAGCGCCCATCACGATCAATACATCATCGGCGCGTAATACATGCCTCAATGCGTCAGGCATGCTTTGAATATCTTCTACAAACACAGGTTCTGTTTTACCAGTCACGCGCAAGGCGCGGGCCAAGGACCTGCCATCAGCGGCAACAATTGGCGCCTCTCCAGCTGCATAGACTTCTGCTAAAACGATCAAATCCGCTGTTGCCATCACACGCACGAAATCTTCGAATAAGTCCCGCGTGCGCGTATATCGATGCGGTTGAAATGCCAGAACCAAACGCCGTCCTGGAAAAGCGCCGCGCGCTGCTGCCAAGGTTGCCGCCATTTCGACTGGGTGGTGACCATAATCATCGACTAAGGCAAACGCTCCACCCGCAGACAGACTTATTTCGCCATAGCGAGTAAATCTGCGCCCTACACCATTAAATTCGCTCAAGGCTTTTTGTGTCGCGACATCTGACACGCCTAACTCACGCGCAATAGCAATGGCGGCGCAGGCGTTTTGTACATTGTGCATTCCAGGTTGGTTAAGGCTGACTTGCATCTCCGCATAGCCGTCTTGCAGCACAGTGAACTGCATTTTTCCGCCAACGGCACGCGCATCAATGGCGCGAATTTCAGCTTCCTCATGAAAACCATACGTCACGATAGGCTTGGTAATGGCGGGAATAATGTCGCGAATATTTTGATCGTCGATGCATAAAATTGCTACGCCATAAAACGGAAGGCGCTGCGTGAAATCGACAAAAGCTTGTTTAAGTTTATTGAAGTCGTGATCATAGGTTTCCATGTGATCAGCATCAATGTTAGTGATGACTTCGATAACCGGTAAAAGATTGAGGAACGACGCGTCAGATTCGTCAGCTTCAGCAACGATGAAATCGCCTGTTCCCAATTTGGCATTCGCACCCGCACTATTTAAGCGCCCACCAATCACAAAAGTAGGGTCCAAACCGCCTTCGGCCAGTATGCTAGCGACCAGACTGGTGGTCGTGGTTTTTCCATGTGTACCCGCAATCGCAATGCCGCTCTTTAAACGCATAAGCTCAGCCAACATCAAGGCACGCGGCACAATGGGGATATGTTTTTCTCGTGCGGCTAAAACTTCTGGATTATCGGCCTTGACCGCCGTCGAGGTTACGATCGCATCAGCACCAAGAATGTTTTCTACGGCATGCCCAAGCATGACTTTTGCACCTAAGCTTACTAAACGTTGTGACGCGGTATTGCTCGATAAGTCAGAACCAGAGATCGTATAACCAAGATTAAGTAACACCTCAGCGATACCGCTCATGCCTGAGCCACCAATCCCTACAAAATGCAAATGTTTTACTTTGTGCTTCATACCAGTTTTTCTAAAATAGTTGCAATGGTTTGACTCGCGCTCCTTTGACCCAAGGCATACGCTGCCTGGGCCATGGTTTGGCACTTTTCACGATCAAGTTGACTTAATAGCGTAGTCAAATGTGTCACATCGAGTTTCGCTTGCGGTAAAAAAATTGCCGCTTGTTCTGCTTCCATCCACTTCGCATTTGCTGTTTGGTGCGTCGTGCTGGACGCGACGAACGGCACAAGAAGGCTTGCAACTCCAGCCGCTGTGAGCTCAGATATTGTGATTGCGCCAGCGCGACAAATCACCAAATCGCTCTCGCTATATTGCCTTGGCATATCATCGATAAATTCAAGAACTTCGGCATCAATACTCAATGCTGCATAGCTGGCGCGCAACGCTGACAAATGACTCTTGCCAGACTGGTGTGTAATTGTCGGGCGATTTTCTGGCGCCAATTGTGCAATCGCCTGAGGCACGATCTCGTTCAGAATGCGTGCACCGAGACTACCGCCCACGATTAATATTTTTAAAGGACCAGAACGCGCGGCATAACGTTGGTTAGGCTGCGGCAACTCGCAAATCGCCCGTCGAATCGCGTTACCGGTCACCACAACATTGTTTGAATCCGCAATTTTTGTGGATGGTAGGCCGAACAATATTTTTTTCGCTAGTGGACGTAAAATTTTATTTGATAGTAATAGCCCAGCGTCGGCATTCATTAACACCAATGGGCGCAGGCGTAATGCGGCGATGAGGCCGCCGGGCACAGTCACATATCCGCCCATGCCCAAAATGAGATCGGCTTTTCTTTTACCTAGTATTCTCCAGCAGGCGACAAAACTCAGCAGTAGTTTTCCGAGTCCGCTCAATGTGTGACTCAGACCTTTTCCGCGCACGCCAGAAAAATTGATGGTATCAATGTCTATGCCGTGTTTCGGTACGATGTGCGTTTCCATGCCACTTGCCGTGCCTAGCCATGAAACCGTCCAACCACGTGCCAACATTTCATCTGCAATTGCTATCCCAGGGAAAATATGCCCACCGGTGCCTGCCGCCATGATTACTATGTGCTTGGAATTTGCTTTTGCGCTTGTCGCTAGTGAAGCAATCATGCTCGCCCCCCTCGCATCAGCACACGGTTTTCATAATCAATACGTAACAAAATCGCCAAACCAACACAATTAAGCAGAACACCTGAACCACCATAGCTCATCAAGGGAAGGGTCAGTCCTTTGGTTGGCAAAAGCCCTAAATTGACGCCCATGTTGATGAATGCCTGCACGCCAATCCATATCCCTATGCCTTTTGCCGCGAGGCCAGCAAATGTCGCATCTAAGACGATCGCTTGACGACCTATTTCAAATGCGCGCTTAATCAACCAATAAAACAAAAAGACCACCACCATGACACCAACGAATCCTAGCTCTTCGCCGATCACTGCCAATAAAAAATCAGTATGTGCTTCGGGTAGATAATGTAGTTTTTCCACACTCGCGCCTAGCCCAACGCCGAACAATTCGCCTCTGCCAAACGCTATCAAGGAGTGGGACAGTTGGTAGGCTTTTCCCAATGCGTTTTCTTCCACCCATGGATTGAGGTAAGCAAATATTCGCTCTCGCCGCCAGGGCGACAAAACAATTACCAAACTAAACATACCGACTAAAGTGGCGGCGATACCACCGAACCAGACGCCGTTTATTCCGCCTAAAAATAATATCCCCATCGCGATACAGACGATGACACCAAATGCACCTAAGTCAGGCTCTAAAAGCAACAGCAGACCAACCAACCCAACCGCAGCCAACATCGGGAAGAAGCCTTTGGTGAGCTTATGCATATACTCTTGCTTACGCACCGTGTAATCGGCGGCATACAAAACCATAAACAATTTCATCAACTCTGAAGGTTGTAAGTTAAACCCTTTAAAACTTAACCAACGTTTCGCGCCATTCACGCCTTTTCCCACGCCTGGAACGAGCACGGCGACCAGCAAAATCAAGGTAATGACAAAGAGGTAGGGTGCGAGTTTTTGCCAAGTCGAAATACGTATGCGGAACACAAATAGACCAGCAAGGAGTGAGACCACGACGAAAATGCATTGCCGCATCAGAAAGTGGTGATTTTTGTAATTCGCATATTTGGGCGAATCTGGCAACGAGATCGAAGCGGAATACACCATCACCATGCCAAACAACATCAATATCACCGTGACCCAAACCAAAGGTTGGTCATACTCCATCATCTTCGAACGTTGCTGCGCCAAGCGTGGCATCGCGTTCGCGTCGCTTGAGGCACCAAACCATTGTTGAAGAGGTAGAAGTAATTGGCGCATTAGCACACCTCACCATGCGCTAATTGCACTTCACGCACCGCATCTTTAAATACTTCTGCTCGATGTTCATAATTGCGAAACATATCGAAACTAGCGCAAGCGGGAGAGAGCAAGACTATGTCGCCCTCAATCGCGACTGACGCCGCCGCCGTGACGGCATCTTGCATACTCGAACAGTCAATGATAGTTGTTGCTTCTTGCGCCTCGCCATTGACAGCTGCGCGTATGTTTTCGGCAGCCTTACCTATCAACAGAAGTGCTTTTACGAACTGATGTATCGGCGAACGAAGTGGCGTGAAATCTTGGCCCTTGCCTTCGCCGCCCGCAATCAGAATAATACGCCGCGAATTGCTGCGACTAGTGTCGCCCAAACCGTTTAGTGCTGCCACGGTAGCCCCGACATTGGTTCCCTTACTGTCGTCGATGAAGTCCACGCCACCAACCGAAGCAACGAGTTCGACTCGATGAGGCTCCCCTTCGTAAGTGCGTAGGCCATGCAGCAAGGGGGCGAGCGGCAAACCAATTGCACGACACAAGGCCAATGCGGCCAAGGCGTTCATTGCATTGTGTAAACCACGTATTCGCAACGCGTCGACCGGCATCAGTTTAGAAACAAAAACTTCGACCTCAGTTTTTGTACCTGGCTGATTCGCTTTTCTGCGTTTTGATTGGTTTTTTTCTGCAGCGCTATCATCAGCTTGTGCAACGGCCAACCAAGCCATGCCATTCTCGACGATCAAACCAAATTCGCCATCCCTGGTAGGGGCGTCAGTGCCAAAACTAAGCGCATCTTCGTTCGAAGCTGACAGCAAGCCCTTCGCAAGCGGGTCTTGTCTATTAATGACAGCAACTGTATTGCTAGAAAAAATACGCGCTTTGTCGGCGCAGTATGCCGCCATATCGCCGTGCCAATCGAGGTGGTCTTGGCTAATATTGAGCACGGTCGCCGTATGTGGCGCCAAACTTATGTTCGAGTGTAATTGGAAACTTGATAGCTCTAGCACCCATGCCTGTGGAAGCGTATCGGTTTCAAGTGCGTGGCGTAAAACATCGAGCATTGCCGGGCTAATGTTCCCGGCAACTTGCGTGGACAAACCTGCACGCTGACAAAGTTGCCCCACCAAGCTGGTCACTGTGGTTTTTCCATTCGTGCCCGTTATCGCAATAATTTGAGGACGATAAGATTTTGATTCTGCCAAACTCAGCAGCGCTTGGGAGAACAATTCAACTTCGCCCCAGACCGGTATCTGTTGTGCGTTCGCTGCTGGAACGATAGCCTGCAATTCGCGCAATGGTGATAGACCTGGGCTCACGCAAACGAGATCAATGTCTTGCAACAGTTCGCTTTGAAATTCGCCCGAGATGAACGTTACTTCGGGAAAGCTTGCGCGCAAGGTATCTAGTCGTTCTGGGTGCGCACGTGTATCGGCCACCCGCAACTTGGCACCGTTGTGCAGCAACCAATTCGCCATGGCTAATCCGGACTCACCGAGCCCCAAGACTAAAACATGTTGACCGAGAAAATTCATCACTTTTACTATCTTTTCCGCTTGCTTAACGTAACTTCAGAGACGACAAACCGACTAACACTAACAACATTGTGATAATCCAAAACCGCACAACAACTTGTGTTTCTTTCCAACCTTTTTGCTCAAAATGATGATGTAAGGGCGCCATTAAAAACAGTCGTTTGCCCGTTCCCGTGCGTTTTTTGGTGTACTTGAAATAACCGACTTGCAACATCACCGAGACGGTCTCCGCAACGAAGATGCCCCCCATGATGAATAGCACGATTTCTTGTCGCACGATCACCGCGATAGTCCCCAGCGCACCGCCTAAAGCGAGCGCACCGACATCTCCCATAAACACTTGTGCGGGGTGCGCGTTAAACCACAGAAATGCCAATCCAGCACCCGCCATTGCGCCGCAAAAAATCAGCAGTTCGCCTGCTCCTGGAATGTGGGGAATCAATAGGTATTTGGCATAGCTCACATTGCCCGTCAGGTAGGCAAATAAGCCAAGTGCCGAACCCACCATTATCGTTGGCATGATGGCTAAGCCATCTAAGCCATCGGTAAAATTAACGGCATTACTTGTACCAACGATCACGCAGAATGTCAGTGCAATAAACCCCCAAACACCTAATGGATAGTTGATTGTTTTTATGAACGGCACGATCAAATCTGCCTTAGGTGGCAAATCGAGACTAAAGCCGGACTGTATCCATGCAAAGAACAATTCGACTACCTTACCAAAACTTGGTGCCGACACAGAGAACGCAAGATAGATTGCAGCAAATAAGCCGATGATGGATTGCCAAAAAAATTTCTCGCGCGATGACATGCCATTGGGATCCTGATACACCACTTTGCGATAGTCATCCGCCCAACCAACCGCTCCATATCCAAGCGTAACAATCAACACCACCCAGATAAATCGATTCCCTAAGTCAGCCCACAAGAAAGTCGAAATGCCGATTGAAATCAATACCAACACGCCACCCATGGTTGGCGTGCCCGACTTCACCAAATGGGTCTGAGGGCCATCACGACGCACCGCTTGCCCCACTTTCAAACGGGTCAGCATGCGAATCACACTTGGGCCAGCAAACAAGCCAATAGAAATTGCTGTCATCGTGGCGAACACGGCACGGAAAGTAATAAATCCGAATACCCGCAATAGGCCAATGTCTTGTTTAAAAAATTGCGCTAACCAGAGCAACATACTAGTGAGTTCCTTTATTTTCTTGTTGAGTCAGGTGCGCGACGACACGCTCCATTTTCATGAAACGCGAACCTTTGATTAAGACTGTTGTTGTTGAAGTTTCAGCCATTAAGTACGTGTCAAGCGCCTTAAAAAGCGCCTCAATTTCGAATAGATGTTGGGCAGGCTGGCCAAATGCCGCACTGGCCGTTTGCGCTAGCTTTCCAAAAGTAAAGAAAGCGTCAATCCCGCGTTGCTTCGCTAACGCACCAACTTCGTCATGGAACATTTCACCCTGATCGCCGACTTCGCCCATATCACCCAACACCATCACGCGCTTTCCTGAAAACTGCGCTAAGACGTCGATTGCCGCGCGTACAGAATCCGGATTTGCGTTGTAGGTGTCATCAATCACGATTGCACCATCAGGTGTCGCTTTGCGTTGTAGTCGACCGGCGACCGGATGGAAGCCTTCTAAGCCTTTTTTAATGGAGGCAATGGGTATGCCAGCGGCATGGCAACAGGCCGCAGCAGCGAGTGCATTAAGCGCGTTATGTCTGCCAAACGTCGACAACTGCACAAGGAATATCTCTTCACCGATGCCAATTCGTATGCTGCCTGCTATGTTCGTTGTGACTCCCAATGCATTACTTTGATTCGACACATCAAGCATTTCGCCCCACACATCGGCGACTTCAGTTAAGCCGAACGTGAGAATTTTTCGCGTTTTCACTTGCCCTGCCATCCCGCGCCACATCGACGTGTAGGGATCGTCCGCTGGGAAGACTGCCGTACCATCGTCCGGCAACGAAGTCAAAACAGCACCGTTCTCCGTAGCAACGGCGTCAACTGTGTGCATGAATTCTTGGTGTTCTCTTTGCGCGTTGTTAACGAGCCCGATAGTCGGCATGGCGACTGAAGCAAGGTAGGCGATTTCGCCTGGGTGGTTCATGCCCATTTCAACCACTGCACATTGGTGCAGTGCGTTTAAGCGCAATACCGTTAAAGGAACACCAATCTCATTATTTAAGTTGCCGCTGGTCGCCAACCAAGCGCTGCTCTCAGCGTGACAACTAAAAATCGATGCAATCATTTCTTTCACGGTAGTTTTTCCGTTACTACCGGTCACACCGATGATGGGCATAGAGAACTGTTGACGCCACTGGCGGGCAATATTGCCAAGGGCTAGTTTCGTGTCGGGCACTAACAATGCCGGTAGGGTAAATGCGGGCGGCACATGTTCTGCAATGACGGCCGCAGCTTTTCCCACTTTACTCACCTGTTCAAGAAAATCATGCGCGTCAAAATGTTCGCCGCGCAAAGCGACAAATAATTCGCCTTGTTGGATGCGGCGACTGTCCGTTGTAACGCCAGAAATCTCAGCGTCACCCAATAACTTTGCTTGAGGAATCGCAGTTTGGAAAGCGGAAAGCAAAGCCTTCATTTACTCGCCCCTCAGGTTTGATGGGGACGACATAGAACCTCTTACGACGGATGCGAGGGCAAGCTCCGCATGGGCTTGATCGGAGAATGACCAACGTTTTCCATTAATTTCTTGGTATGCCTCATGCCCCTTGCCTGCGATAAGGACAACATCATTCACTTTCGCATGCTTGATAGCATAAAGTATCGCCTTGGCGCGATCTTCGATGACATGCGGCGGGCGCAGCATGCCGTGCACAATGTCGTCGATGATCTGACTTGGATTTTCAGTACGAGGATTATCGCTAGTGACAATAACGTGTTCAGCACTCTCTGCGATTCGCCCCATTTGTGGCCGTTTTCCTGGATCACGGTCGCCGCCGCAACCAAATACACACCACAGTTCACCGCGCCGTTCTTGCGCAATTGGTTTTAGTGCGGCTATCGTCTTCTCTAATGCATCTGGCGTATGCGCATAATCCACAATCACCATAGTTTGCGCGGAATAACCAACCCGTTGCATGCGGCCGGGGGCTGATTCAAGTACCTCAATGGCTTTTAGCGCAGCCTCCCAACTTAGTTTGCTTGCAATCAACACACCTAAAACACCCAAGGCATTGCTTACATTAAAGGCGCCTGTTAAGCGTGTATCAACACGGTGCTCACCAAAACGAGACGTCACGCGAAAGCGACAACCATTAGCGCTATGTTGAATATGGTCTGCCAGCAAGGATGTGGTGCCTTGTAATGTCTTTCCATTCAAGCTGTACGTGATGATCTCAAGATTAGTGCGTTCTTGAAGTGATTTCGCTAAGGCCTCACCAAATTCATCGTCAAGATTAATCACAGCTGCTTTTAATTCGGCTCTTGCAAAAAGGCTGGCTTTTGCGGCGAAATAATTTTCAATGTTTCCATGAAAATCAAGATGATCGCGCGTGAGATTCGTGAAAAGTGCAATATCAACATGCAGTCCTCTTAAACGCCCCTGCACTAAACCTATTGATGAGGCTTCTATTGCTATTGCCCGCGCGCCCAGATTTTTTAGATTCGCAAGTTGAGTCTGTAACTGCAACGCGTCTGGTGTAGTCAATCCCGTTTCGACGATGTTTTCAAACTGCCCATTGCGCGCCAAGACAATACCTAAGGTTCCAATTGCTGCCGTTGGCAGGTCGTTATTTGATAGAGCGTGGGCAATCCACTGCGAACAGGATGTCTTTCCGTTTGTACCCGTGATTGCAACACTTAACATTTCTTGGTCTGGACACTTGAACCATGCATTGGCAATCACACCAATTTTGTTTGCGAGGTCAGACACTTCAAGTCCGACCACCGATTTACTTTCAATCCAAACAAAATTTTCCGGCTCATACACTACAATTCTTGCGCCATTCTTTATTGCAGACTCGATAAAATTTCGCCCGTCCCCCGCGCCACCGACGACGCGAAACGCGAAAAAGATATCGCCCGCTTGCACTTTGCGCGAATCAATACAAAGCTGCGCATGGGGCGCAATCTGCCTCAACGCGTCAACGAGCTCATGCACTGTTTCAAATTGTGGCGCTTGCACATTCATTACATGCTCTCCTGAACGCTTGTATCAGGGATGATATTCGTGACATTCGAATCGGGTGTCACATTCATCGAGCGCAAAACATTTGCCGTAATTGAGGAGAATACGGGCGCGGCCACGGTGCCACCGTAATATCCGCCGCTGGTTGGCTCATCAATCATTACAGCGACAACAATGCGTGGATTAGAGACAGGAGCGAATCCCACAAAATCGCCAACATATTTATTGACGTAACGGCCTCCCTCTAATTTGTGTGCCGTACCTGTTTTACCCGCTACGCGATATCCTGCAACACGTGCTTGGGTCGCCGTACCGCCAGGCTCTGTCACTGATTCCAACATCATGCGTACTTGTTGTGCTGTCTTTTCGGATATCACTCGATGGCCAGCGGGAAAGCCCGACGATTGCTGAAACGTTAAAGGAATAGTGTCGCCATTGCGAGCAAAAATAAGATACGCCCTTGCCATTTGGATGAGCGATACTGAAACGCCATGACCATAGCTCATGGTGGCTTGCTCAATCGGTCGCCACGTTTTGTAATTACGCAAGCGCCCCGCGACTGCGCCAGGAAACCCAAACTTTGGTTGCTGACCAAAACCTAAAGTCGTAAACATTTCCCACATTTCTTGCGCAGGCATTTGCAGCGCCATTTTTACCGTGCCAATATTGGAAGACTTCTGTATAACTTGCGCAACCGAAAGCACACCTTGTTTATGCGCATCATGAATGGTTGCCGTACCTATGGTCATGGAACCTGGTGCCGTCTGAATTTGCGTCTCAGGCGTTACTCGGCCTGTCTCCAATGCTAAGGCAACTGTAAATGGTTTCATTGTTGAGCCGGGCTCAAACGTATCGGTCATCACGCGATTTCTTAACTGATTTCCCGTCAGTATTTTTCTGTCGTTGGGGTTGTAGGTCGGTAAATTCACCAACGCCAACACTTCGCCTGTATTCACGTCCAGCACCACGGCGCCACCCGCTTTAGCCTTATGCTTTTCTATGGCCTCTTTCAAATGGGTGTAAGCGATGTATTGAATCTTGCTATCAATCGACAGAGTGAGGTCTTTGCCATCATGCGGCTCGCGGATTGCTTCAATATCTTCAACGATACGACCCAAACGATCTTTGATCACGCGCCGGCTACCTGTTTTGCCCGCAAGATTTTTATCAGAAGCCAGCTCAATTCCTTCCTGCCCAGCATCCTCTACATTAGTGAAGCCGACCACATGCGCCATCACTTCGCCTTCGGGATAAAAGCGCTTGTACTCTTTACGGGTTTCGATTCCGTTGATACCAAGGGCGAGAATTTTGTCGGAAACGTTTTGTTCCACTTGGCGTTTTAAATATACGAATTGGCGATCCGAATCTAATTTTTTACGTAACTCCTCCTCACTCATATTCAAGAGAGTGGCAAGAGCTAGTAACTTTTCTTTTGGCGCCTCTAGCACGTCATCTGGTATTGCCCAAACTGCCTTAACTGGTACGGACGAAGCAAGTACCTGCCCATTTCGATCGATGATACGACCACGGGTTGCCGGAAGTTCGATTGTTCGGGTATATCGCGTTGCTCCTTGTTTTTGCAAAAAATCAGTCGTCATGCTTTGCAAATAAAGCGCACGGGCAATCAAGGCCAGAAATGCTAAAAAAATGAGAAACAATACGAAACGCGAACGCCATATCGGTAACTTAACGGCCAAAATTGGGCTAGAAGAAAACTTGACGCCTTTTCCCGCAGCGACGCGCGACGTGCGTGGCGAATTTGCAGCGCGGCTCATTTCACTACCACCGAGGTGAGATATTGGGTGCGCGCCGGTGTGACATGTTCCATGTTCAATTCGCGATTCGCTACCGATTCAATGCGTGCGTGTTTTCCGAATGTGGATTGATCTAACTTCAGCTGTGTCCACTGCAATTCGTACTGACGACTCAAGGCCTGTCCGCGCTCCAACTCAATGAACAAACGACGGGCTTGATATTGCGAATTGATCAAAGCAAGCGCACTTGCTATCAATAAACAACCAATAACAATCGAAAAACGCCCTGTCATTTAGCATCCCTTGATGAACCTAGAAGTCGTTCCGCGACGCGCATCGTAGCTGAACGTGCGCGCGGATTCACGGTGATCTCCTCAGATGATGCTTTTGCTTTCGCAATTAATTTCATTTCTGGCTGCGGCAAATCAACGCTTCGAATAGGTAAGCGCCGACTTGGTTGAGGCAAATTGACTTTTGAAGCAAAAAACTGTTTCACTATGCGATCTTCCAGAGAGTGAAAACTGATAACCACCATACGCCCTGCAGGCGCTAAATGCGCGTAGGCTGCAGCCAAACCTATCTCGAGATCTTCCAGCTCTTTATTGATGAAAATCCGTATAGCCTGAAAGGTGCGAGTTGCCGGGTCTTTGCCCTTCTCGCGCGTTTTGACGGCGTGTGCGACGAGCTCGGCGAGCTGTCTAGTGCTAGAAATGGGCTGGACCTGGCGGCGAGCAATAATCGCCTTTGCAATCTGAAAAGCAAACCGTTCTTCCCCATAATTTTTTATAACCTCCATAATGACTTGTTCACTTTCCGTCGCTAACCACTCAGCCGCTGAAATTCCTCGCGTGGTATCCATACGCATATCAAGCGGCCCATCTGCTCGAAAGCTAAAGCCACGCTCGGCATCATCGACCTGCGGCGAAGAAATTCCCAAATCCAAGAGAATTCCATCGACCTGTTTAATCCCGCGCTCTTCTAAGGCGCTAGTCAGTGTTGCAAAACTATCGTGAACAATTTCAAAGCGCTTATCGGAAATCGACGCAGAGTTAGCGATGGCCTGCGTGTCTTTATCAAACGCCAACAAGCGCCCGGACTTACCTAGACACGACAAAATTTTTCGACTGTGTCCGCCACGCCCAAACGTTCCGTCAATAAACACTCCGTCGCTTCGAACTGAATTCAAATCCAAGGCGTCGACTGCCTCATCCAACAATACCGTGCGATGCTGAAATACCGCATGCTCCTCGCCTACTTGCTGCTCATTCATCGAGGCGCTCTTTAAAATGAAAACTGACTCAACACGTCAGGCATTCCAGCGGCGATTGCTTGCGTTTCGTTCTCGTTTAAACGAGCGGAATCCCATATTTCGAAATGCGAACCCATTCCCAACAACATCACGTCGCGTTGCAGACCAACGGCGTTGCGCAGCTCAGGTGCCACCAGAATACGCCCTGCACTATCCATCTCCACATCAGAGGCATTGCCTAAAAATATGCGCTGCCAATTGCGCGCTGACATCGGCCAAGCGGCAATTTGTTCGCGATGCGCTTCCCATATTGGACGGGGAAACATCAGCAAGCAGCCTTCCGGATGACGGGTGAGCGTAATGCGACCTTCGCATTGCACCAAAAGGGCGTCGCGATGCTTGGCTGGAATAACCATCCTGCCCTTTGCATCCAAGTTAAGTCCTGACGCCCCTTGAAACACGCTTCTTCCTTTTCTCAACAAAGATTTCTTGCGCTGAAAAAGTAATTTTCACCACAAAAATACACTTTTTCACACTAATACCCACTTTAGAGTAAGCATCGTAACGGGTCAAGCGAATAATTCACTGAAAAATAGAAAATTCTGAATGAAGTCAAAGACTTAGCGAGGGATGTTAAACCCACATAAGATTAAAATATTGAGGAAAATTAGAGACTTACAAGCGACATTGAAAGTGTCACTTTATTCGTACCCATGTGTATTGAATACGATGGCTGCGTTGTGCAAGAGTGATTTGTGTGGCGGATTTAAAAAAGTGATTCTTTCGCCTGTTTATCGAGTAACTGCAGAAATGCGGCAGCGGGAACGGCCTTGCTAAAGTAAAAGCCTTGATATTGATCACAATTTGATTCCACCAAGGTCTGCAACTGTTGAGAAGTTTCGACCCCTTCGGCAATCACTTTTAGTCCCAATGTGTGCGCCATTGCGACAATGGCAAGCACAATCGCGGTGTCATTTGGATCGTCAGGAATGTCTTTAATAAAAGAACGATCGATCTTTACACTGTCCACGGGGAAACGCTTGAGATAGGCGAGCGATGAATAACCAGTGCCGAAGTCATCGATTGACAGCGTGAAGCCTGCTGCTTTGAGTCCATCCATCAACAAGATCGCTTGTTCACGGTTATGCATGACCATGCCTTCTGTGATTTCCAACTCAACACTGCTTGGGGGAACACGCCAAAAATCTACTACGCTTCGAATATCTTCGAGTAAATGGGCGTCATTAAATTGCGTTCCAGACAAATTAATGGCCACGCGCCCAAAACTCTGATCCACTGCTTTGAACTGCAAAATATCTCGACAGGTAATGTCGAGGACTAACATGCCGATTTTATTGATCAAGCCAGCCTCTTCCGCTACCGCAATAAAATCGCCAGGCAAGAGCAGGCCTTTTTCAGGATGCTGCCATCGCACCAACGCTTCTGCTCCAACTATGAAGCCCGTTTTCACGTCAACCTTTGGTTGGTAGAAAACCATGAATTCACGTCGTTCAAGTGCTTTACGCATGCGAGCTTCAAATGCCAAACGATCTACCGTGTGAACATTCATCTCTGCAGCATAGAACTGATAGTTATCTTTTCCTTTGTTCTTTGCCCGATACATCGCGATATCGGCATTCTTCATCAAGGTTTGCGCGTCTTTGCCGTCTTCTGGGAAAGTGGCAATACCTATGCTTGCGCTTAATTGATATTCCTGGCCCTGAATTTCAAATGGCATTGCGGCGGCGACTAACAATTTGTCGGCAATATCGCCTAGATCGCGCGGGCTAAGAAATTGATCGACCAGTAAAATAAATTCATCGCCACCGACGCGAGCAACAGTATCGGTTTCGCGCAAACAAGCACTAAAACGTTCTGCCACTTGCCGTAAAACACGATCACCTTCGTCATGGCCGAAGGTATCGTTGATATTCTTGAAGCGATCAAGGTCAAGAAAAAACACGGCGAGCATGCCTTGATTACGTGCCGCATGTGCCAAAGACTTTGCCAAATGCTGGTTGTACAAAAAGCGATTTGGTAAACCCGTCAGTTCGTCGTAATGAGCCAGTCGCAATACTTTGTCTTCTGAGCGCTTCCCCTCAATCGCGATACTTGCAATGTCGGTTGTGATGCTAATCAGGCTCAAATCGTCATTGCTTAACGGCCCCTCAATATCGACAAACAAGGTAAAAACACCTAATAACTGGCCGCTTTTTCCCATAATTGGCCAAGCACCGCAACCTGAAAAACCGGCGAGTTCCTCAAGTCGATTGACAAACTGCATCGACGGCGCTTGTTGGATATTGGCAATCCAAATTGGAACTGCATCAAGCACCGCCTCACTCCAAACACCACTCCC
>CAYPNW010000017.1:0-2888 GCA_964411965.1 uncultured Burkholderiaceae bacterium | reverse complement strand
GCCGCGTCAATCGCCTTCTCTATGGAAACATCACCGCGCAGTTGTAAAAAAAGTGTTTGATCCGTTTGAGTGCCATCAAGATGAAGTTTTCTGCCAAGCAAACCCTCGCGATTTTCCACGCCAAACAATGTGATTGCCGCTTTGTTTCCGTCAACGCAGGTATATGTGCTATCGATCAAAAAGATGGGGTCTTGCGCATCTTCGAATAAGAGCCGATATCGGTTTTCACTCTCGCCCAATTTCATGCGTGAAATTCGCAATTGTTGAATCTGTTTATTAAGTTGACGTATCAAAAGATAGATCAAGGCCAAGGTAAAAAGTGCTAAAGAAGTTTTATGCCAAGAGCGTTCGCGCCATTTTTCAAGTACCGATGACTTTGATTGTGCGAACACCACTGCAATAGGAAAATCTGGCGCGGCACGATAGGTAAAGATGAACTCTTGGCTTTCATCAAGCAATGAGGGCGCGATTACAGCTCCCTCCGGATCGCGATCTTTCAAGCGTTGTGCCAGCGCCGTCCCTTGTATATTTGTTCTGTAATACGCCACATCAAACGGGGCGCGTATCATTAACCCACCTTGAGCGTCATACATCGATATCGACGCATCTGCGTCTTTTGCTACGCGTTCGTAAAAGTCTTGAAAGTAATTGAGGTCAATTTCCGCCTCAACAATCATCGTGACTACCCCTGAAGCATCAAAAATATTCTTCGCGACCGGCAAGACCCATTGACCAGTGCCTAAAAATTGAACTGGCTTTCCAATAGAAATACCGCCAAATTTTGGATGCGCGAGTAAATACGCGAGTTGTTTTTGTTCCCGCAAATCAAAGTTATTGCTAGGAAGTTGAAACGAGGTTGCCGTCATTTTTCCACTTGCGTCAAAAGCGGAAATGGCTTTAAGAAAAGGGGAGTCTTGGCGTTGATTGATCAACAACTGCCGCAGTGGCATTTCCTGCAGAGGCTCAGATGGAGAGTCTAAACGCAGTTCCTCGCCAATTGCGCCAAGTGAGCGCGCCGCATCATGAAACACGCGGCTGGCGTGCTCCTCCAAAATGCGCACGGTTAATAATTTGTTTTTTTGCTCCGCACTGAGCGTGAGACTTTTGTCCTGTTCAACACTCCACCACAGTTGACCCGCAAGCGCTACCAATACCGTCGCAGCCCCAACCAAGAACATATTTTTTCGCATTTTTGAATTAAACCAGCGGTCCAGGGCATTAAGCATTTAATGCGCCCTTTCGAGGCGTGAGATCAGCGAGCGAAGAAACATCATTGTTGCAGCCGCTTTCAAAAGTATCCGTCTAACTGGCATGGCAAAAAAACGACTTGAAAAACCATTGAAGCTTATACATTTGCATCAAACAATAAATGCGTTTGTCCGTCAAGCATTAACCGCCAATTACCTTGGGAAAAAAAAAGCCCAAAAAAATTGTCATGCGGCATAAAGCGCCAAAAAGTGTCAGCGATGTTTAAGAACAAAGCGTTGTAACGACGCGATCTTGGTGGTTGAGGCATAGACAAAAGCAATGTGCTTTTATAAAAAATAAATTGAAGCAAGCCGATAGGCCGGATTCTGTTACGGCTTATGCGTTCCCGCATAGGCTATGACAATCATTCCTCTAGGCCGGGGATTGCTCCCAAGCTCAAGCTTTCTACCCGCACGCTCCGCGAGCCGCCTCAACGCGTGCCTATTTGAAATTGCTCCGGGTGGAGGTTACCGCGTTTCACCGTAACTAAATACGCTCGTCTCTGTGGCCCTATTCCTCGCCTTATACCTTTGCTTGCGCATTGGATTTCAACGTACGGCCGTTAGCCGTCACCCTGCTCTATGGAGTCCGGACCTTCCTCCCGCTTTGGTCTGCACCAAAGCCAGCGATTGTCTGGCTTGCTTCGGGCGTCATTGTATCAGCACAACCCTTCACTAACGGCTAAGCCGTCGTACAGACGTGCTCTACGATCGAACATGACATGGTAGAAACCGCACTCGCCTGTGTTTATTGTCATTTCGTAACTCGCACAGGGGTCAGCCTTTCTGGTAGCGTATCGCTTTTATTCAATTCGGCCTGTTAATTATGTCTAATTCTCGTTCTGGTGGGCAATTAGTCGTCGATGCACTGGAGGTGCACGGCGTCGATTTTATTTTTGGTGTTCCTGGGGAGAGCTATTTACCAGTCTTAGATGCGCTGCACGATAGCTCCATTCGTTTCATTATCAATCGACAAGAAGGCGGCGCTGCGTTTATGGCAGATGCCTACGGCAAACTCACTGGGCGCCCCGGCATTTGCTTTGTTACCCGCGGACCAGGTGCTACCAATGCGTCAATTGGCGTGCACACGGCGTTTCAAGATTCCACGCCGATGATTTTATTTGTAGGACAAGTCGGCAATGATTTCGTAGAACGAGAGGCTTTTCAGGAGGTGGATTACCGTCGCATGTTTGGACCGATGGCGAAATGGGTGGCGCAAATTGATCGGGCGGATCGCATTCCAGAATACATCGCGCGCGCTTTTCAAGTCGCGACAAGTGGTCGCCCCGGCCCTGTTGTATTGGCGTTACCAGAAGACTGCTTATCCGCTATTGCCGAGGTTAACGATACAAAACACTATCAACCCGTTCAGGCAAGCGTCTCCGTCAAACAATTAGCCCATTTCCGACAATTGCTAGGAGCAGCGCAGCGCCCTATTGTTTTGCTGGGTGGCACGAGCTGGGATCTCGATGCTTGTCAACACATGACGGATTTCGCTGTGGCGCATCAACTCCCTCTTGCATGTACTTTCCGCTTTCAGGATTTAATCGATAATCGTCATGCTAACTATGTCGGCGACGTTGGTATTGGTATCAATCCAAAACTCGCGCAAAGAATCAAGGACGCCGATCTTGTGATTGC
>CAYPNW010000016.1:0-21354 GCA_964411965.1 uncultured Burkholderiaceae bacterium | reverse complement strand
AACTTTGCCTCTATCGAGTTCGGTGCAACACGACGTAAAACTTCATTCCAATAAGTCGGTATAAAAACTTTTGCTTCGATCAAGTCCCTACGTAAATTTTCTTTAGAAATCATCAACGGATAACAAAGAGGTCCGTCGATCTCATCAAACATTATTGGAAACTGATTAACTTCCTTAAAGACATCGTGCAACATTAGAAAATTTTCGTTACGCTTTAATCGAGCACTCAAAAAATCCGAAGCTTCAAGCATACGTTGCGATAAATTTGACATCTCCAAAGGCGCGCAATCGTTTAAGCTTTTTTCAGCTTCAAGAAAAGACGAATATCCTTCTTTGGCATTAAAGGCGGCGCGCTGCAAAAGATGATGCATACGATTTATCGAGCTGACATCTTTGTCATAAGCTCGGCAAGTTAACGCGCGCGAAAAAAATAATCCTCCGTCAGGCACAGGGAAAAACTTTCGCGGTGATTTAATAACGGCGAAAACGTTGTCCATGCCATCAAAAAATGCTTGTGAGTGGTCAAGAATAATATTCTCCGCACCAAACCGTTCGATTGCGTCTTTTTGCGAAGTGGCGCATAACCCGAAATAGTTGACGAACAAAAGTAGCTCGCCAGGTTTGAGTGCCACTCCCTCATTAACACAAAGATTTTTTGTAAGATCGTAATACTTCACTTCGGTGCCATGCGTGAGTGCTGCATCTATCATCGAATCACATAAAAATTTTGGCAACCAAATTGATGGGGGGTTGATTTCTCTTAGAAGTGCAAAAAGCGAGGCTCGGGCAGATTGAAACTTATGCAGAAATGGTGAAGCCATATAACGCGAAGCGTCTTCCAACGGAAGAAGTTGTAAACCAAAATATCCGCCGATCTCAGAGATTTCTTGAGACATTGCTGCTCTCACTATCGATCATTTCAAATTCCATCAACTGTTGTCGCGTTCCATTTGGCCCAACCATCATGAGGGCGTCTACTATCGAAAGTCCTGGAACAAACCGTTCGCAAGGCTGCTCATACGGTTTTAAAAGTGGGCGGATGAATTGCAAGGCTAAGTCCCGAGCCGAAAACATATCAAATGAATACAACTCAAAACCGCCTATTGAGTTAATGTAATGTTCTGCCGCCATAGCTTCACATATTGCTAATACCTTATCTTGACCTTTCAAGTCATGGTCAATCTGAATTGTCGACGAAACAAGAATTTCTGTATCAATGGACAAAAACGTGGCAACTTTTTTTATTGAATTCAAAAGGAAAGCAAATAAATTATTGTCCTCATAGAGCACAATTTCTTCCAACATTGGGAAGACTTGAGAGAAATAAACTGAACGAGCATAGGCTTCTTTAAACTGGTTTAAAAGCTTTCGCCGATCAAACTCGTTTGATAATTCTCGCTGTGAGATCAAACTAAAATCCGACGCCGATTTCAAAGCAATTGAAAATTGTGCTTCTTTCCCGTTTCGCAGTATTCGGTTTCGATTGATCCACCCCTTCTTCGTATACTTTAAATTATCGTAGACAATAAAGGTATCGACCTGAGCTAACAATTGCCAATACCCAATGTAAGGCAGGAAATAGGGTTGCATTATCCCCACTGTTTTCATTGGTTTCATCTGCCTTGCAGTACTTGAACAACGCGCAAAACGTCATCCTCGCTTAAGTCTGGATAGATCGGTAGACATATCACTTCCATTGCCGCGGCAATCGCATTAGGTAGATTCGAAGACGCGGCTGAGGCTAAGCCTCGATACATAGGAAAATCAGTAATGAGAGGATAAAAGTATCTACGGACGTGAATCTTTGCATCGCGCAATTTTTGAAACAATTGATCGCGCGTTAGCGGGAAACTTGGTTTAACTAAAACGGGAAAATAGGCGTAATTCGCTTTACTTTCGTGCACTCCCGATACGCAAATGATGCCTTCCACATCAGCAAGCAATTTTCGATAAAGAAAATCAATTGCTTTGCGTTTTTCTAACGCTGCATTAATTCCTTTGAGCTGCAATAGTCCAAACGCAGCATTGACTTCACTCATCTTGCCATTGATGCCGGGCGCCACGACCGTAACTTCATCAACAAAACCGAAGTTCTTTAAATGGTCAATTCTTTGCTTTGTCTTCAGGTCTGGGCTAACAATCGCGCCACCTTCAAAAGTATTGAATACTTTTGTTGCATGAAAACTCAGCACAGATAAATCTCCGTGATTCAAAATACTGCCGCTTTCGCAATGCACACCAAAGGCATGCGCCGCATCGTAAATGACTTTGAGACCATAGGTGTCTGCAATTCGCTCTATGCGCTCAACATCGCACGGATGACCATAACAATGAACCGGCATGATTGCCGTGGTTTGAGGGGTAATAGCCGCCTCGATCTTTCGCGGATCTAGATTTAATGTGTGCGGATCGATGTCGACAAAAACTGGTTTGATGCCATTCCAAAGTAATGAATGAGCCGTGGCAACAAATGAGTATGGTGTGGTGATGACTTCGCCATTGATTCTTAATGCCTGCAGTGCAGTAATCAAGGCAACTGTTCCATTAGTAAAAAGAGAAATATGTTTCACGCCAAGAAAATCGCAAAGCGCGACTTCAAGTTCTTTGTGAAAGCGACCACCGTTCGTTAAAACTTTACTCTGCCAGATTTCTTCTAAGTAAGGAATGAACTCTTGCAATGGCGGCAGCAACGGTTGCGTTACAAAGATCGTTTCTCTATCGTTGTTAGATGTCATAGTCACACGCCCCTTAACAAGTGATGTTATGCAACGGTGAATGCGACTGGCGGCAAATCATCGCACCAGCGCGCCCAAATTTGATGGAACGCTTTATTTATGCTGTCCGCAATTAGACTAGGGTTTGAAATTGTGGAATCTTGCAGACGATTTCGGAGTGACATTCGAATTGCCGCAAGTTCATCCATGTGTTTTGACCAATAAACACCCTCTTTCACGAATTCTTCAGCATCGTGTGCAATCATGCGTTGTAGCCCTAGGTGAGACATAATGCATGCGCCTGTGCGGGTCGCAACGGCATCTCCGGCCATAGTAAGCGTTGGTACGCCCATCCAGGCCGAATGAAGTGTGGTCGTGCCACCATTGTAGGGAAAGGTGTCTAGGCATAAATCGATTGTCGCCAATTTTGTCAGATAACCTTCCATTGCAGCGCGCGGAAAATAATGTAGGCGGTCTCTCGCAACGCCATGTTCCTCAAAGCGGGAACGCAAAACTTCGAATTCTGTTTCTGAAGGCATTCCCCCAAGAACCAACTTACTATCGCTAACCTCATTCAACAACTGTGCCCAGACTGACACAACCACTGGAGTAATTTTTCCAATCCGGTTGAAACTACCAAAGGTCAAATATTTATTGCGTAAAGCTGGAGCAGGCGTGACGAAAGGCGAAGGCGAATAAGGTAAGAAAGGAGCTGAAGCAGGCAACCTAATCAGTTTCTCAGTAAACAAACGATCGAAGGAGCTATCGGGTAAAAAGAAAGCATCAGTAAAATAGTAATCTATCGCGGACAGACCGGTGGTTCCCGGGTAACCCATCCAAGTTATTTGAATTGGTGCTGGCTTACGGGCAAAGGTTAACAATCGGTGCTTAGCGGTGTGTCCTGATAAATCGATCAAAATATCGATTTCTTTTGTGCGAATTAGGGCGGCTAATTCATCGTCATTCAGGCTGAAGGCTGAATGCCAATCATAAAAATACCTTTTTAACCGAGTGGTGACATGGTCTTCAAGGCTATCGTTATAAAAGGCAAACAAATTCAAAGAGCGTTGCTTCGCCAAATTGCTTAAGATTGGCTCAATAAAATTAGCTACAGCGTGATTATTAAAATCACCCGACACAAACCCTACATTTAATTGCCGATCACGTGACTTCTCATTGGGAAATACTGGCCAACCACAACGCAGCGGCATTTCAAATTGCTCTGCAAAAAGTAAATGTTCCTTGAATAAATCTTCTGCACTCATTTGGTCGTCATTGCTCAATCCAAACAACAGGTTGGAATGAGTTTCAACAAGCGAAGGATCAAGCGCTAAGGCTTTGCGATTGGATTCTGTTGCTTCGGCATATCTCCCCGCATCGTTCAAAATCAAACCCAGATTACTATAGGCACGAGCTAATCTTGGATTTTGCGAAATTGCCTTACGAGTCAAGATTTCTGCCTCAGCAAGTCTGCGTGTTTGGTGCAGGATCAGGGCAAGATTACTCAACGAACTCGCGAAATCTGGTTTTATTTCAAGCGCTTTTCTAAAAAACGACTCGGCTTCATCGTATCGCTTTGCACTAAATAAAATCACGCCCAAGGTATCCAAGGGTGTTGCTGCATTTGGATCTATGTCTACGGCCTTTCTACAATACGTCTCGGCTTCGCCTAGTCGCCCCAAATTTGCCAATAAATTGGCATGATTGTTCAAGATTTCAATATCTTTTGGGTCGATTCGCATGGCCGTTTCAGAAGCGGCAAGCGCTTCTGAAAACCGACCTAGTTCTTGCAGCACCGCGCCGAGCGTCTTCCACGCGAACGAACTCTCTGGAAAGCGGTCAACCAATGATCGCGCTAATTTTTCAAGTTCATTTATTTGGCCAAGACCAAAAAGACTCAAAACACGGGCAGTCTCTTTTTTACTTGGTCTAAGAAGAGATTTTTTTAAATCGCGCGCAGATTTGGGCTCATCGTCAAGCCCGCGAGAAACAAGTAAACCGTAACGATTGTCAATAATTGATTGGAAGTGCGCACCCTTCCCATTCATTTGAATGATGAGGCTTTGCTCTAACGCGCCGCCTTGATTTAGCGCAAGCGTAAAAACATCTTTCGCGACATTTATTTGATCGCAGGCAACAAGAGCGTCGAGATAACTCACCCAGTATTGAGGTGCAGCGGAATTAATCTCAATTGCAGCTAAAAAATAAGGCAATGATGCTTCAACATTGTTCGATTGAACTGCTAATACCCCAAGATTGTGATTTGTGTCCGCGTGATGAGGATTCGTTTTAAGAATGAGTCGGTAAATATCTTCGGCAGCACTCAAATCACCCGCATGATGCTTCACCAAAGCAAGCCGCATGACTCTCTCGATGGCCTGATCTAAATCCACCGAATTTAAATTTTGTTTCGCTATCGTAGTCAAATCGCTGTTATTCATACTTGGAAACCGAATCCTAAAAATTTTAGAAATAATCTTGCACGATGCGGGCTTTAAATCATTTGCCATATTTTTTTGGCCAGACACTTCAAGTCAGGGTGAAATGACAAATTTCTTGAAAAACACCAATCAAAATCTAGTCGCGTCTGCAAATCAATCCAACCTTTCGCGGAAATACTCAATTTGACAACCAAAAAACTCGCCGAACTAATGTGTTTCTCGCAATCAGTCCTGCTAACCAAACATGAATTTGATCCCATTTTAGGGATGAATCCAAATTTACTATCAAAAAACAGACCCAAAAAAACCTTTCAATTCACCCTAAAGATTTTCAGCGGTCTGCCGTCAAACGAACATATCAATAAAACTTGAGTCAAATATTTAATATTTATTTGCGGTAACAAATTAAATATTTTCGAATGTACTCCGTTACCTGACCCAACGGCGGTGCTGTAGTAACAAACGCAGACCAAAGTTTAATGTTTAAGTTAAATCTATATAAACTTGGGTAAGGAGAATCAAAATGACCTCATTTATTAACACCAATATTGCATCGCTGAATGCGCAACGAAATTTAACCACATCACAATCATCGTTAAACACGTCTTTGCAGCGTTTGTCTTCTGGCTTACGTATTAACAGTGCACGTGATGACGCTGCGGGCTTAGCGATTTCTGAGCGTTTCACATCACAAATCGGTGGCTTGAATCAAGCTGCTCGTAACGCTAACGATGGTATCTCATTAGCGCAAACCGCTGAAGGCGATTTAGCTCAAATTGGTAACAACCTGCAACGTATTCGTGATTTAGCAGTTCAATCCGCAAACGCAACTAACTCTGCGTCTGACCGTTTGGCGCTTGATGCTGAAGTACAAGCGCTCTCAGCAGAGATTGACCGTGTTGCACAAAATTCTGCATTCAACGGTGTAAATCTCCTTGATGGTTCTTTTACAGCACAACGTTTCCAAGTTGGCGCAAATGCAACAGCAGCTGACGCTGTTACTATTACAAGCATTGCAAGCGCGAGAACAACATCACTTGGCGGAAGTGGTTCTTCAACAGCAACAACACTCACGTCGACAACAGTTACTGCCGCTTTGGCTGCTGGCGATTTGACTTTGAATGGTCAACAGATTGGAGCCTCACGTGCTGGTGCTGCTCCAGGTCAAAGTGCCTCGAGTGCTTTTGCAGTTGCGCAAGCTATTAATGCTGTTTCTGCACAATCAGGCGTTTCTGCCACAGTAAATGCAACTTCTGTAACCGGCGCAGCAGCTTCCAGTGTTGCGGCAATTAGTACTGACGCTACTCTAACCATTAATGGCGTACAAATTGGCGCGATTGCAAACGGCGGTGACGCAACTGGTCAAGGTGCAAACGTCGCTGCTGCAATTAACCTGTTATCTAGCCAAACTGGTGTAACAGCAACTGCAAGCAATACTGGCGCTGTAACTTTGACCGCAGCTGATGGTCGCGATATCGTTGTTGGTGCTGGCTTTACTGCAGCAAACAGTGGCTTAACTGCAGGAACGAGCCGCGGTACCATTACCTTGGATACTAATAACAGCGCTGGTATTGTCGTTAGTGGTGGCGCGGTTGCAAGTGCAGGCTTAACTGCTGGCACAACCGCACCGACAACAACATTAACAACGTTAAGCATTTCGTCAATTAATGTCAGAACTGCAACAAATGCAACGAACGCACTTGCTGCGATTGATGGTGCGCTTGCAACAATTAACAGCAGCCGTGCTGACTTAGGTGCGATTCAAAATCGTTTTTCATCAGTTGTAAGTAGCTTGCAAACAACTTCTGAAAACTTGACCGCTTCACGTAGCCGTATTCGTGACGCAGACTTTGCCGCAGAAACAGCCAGTTTGACTCGTGGCCAAGTTTTGCAACAAGCAGGTACAGCGATTTTGGCGCAGGCTAATGCGTTACCACAGGGTGTATTGGCTCTGTTGCGTTAATAAAAAATGGAAAAATCAATCGAAGAGGCGTAGTTCTTCATTGAAAAAGTTAATCCCTTGGTCATTTCGGTGACCAAGGGTATTTTGCTTAGAGGAAAGTACCATGGCCACCATCACCAACGTCAACCAAAGCCCTGTCGCGCCATTGACATCGGAGCGTTTGAGCGCAAACGCCGTGCCGCAACCAGTTCGTACCGCAGCCCCCGCACAATCAACCAACCCTGTCACGCCGACTAGCGAACCTGTTGCAACTGCTAATCGAGAACAAGTCTCGAGCGCAGTCGAAAAAATTAATCAAACAATTCAAACCGCGTCGCAAGGCGTCGTGTTTAATTTGAACAATGACTTCAATCGCCTCATCGTGACAGTCGTGGATCAAGAAACAAACGAAGTAATCAGACAGATTCCATCGGAAGAGGTACTCGAAATCGCTCGATCGCTTGATAAGTTACAAGGGTTATTGATCAAACAAACGGCATAAGTTCGTTGCTTTTTTTCTCGGACGATTGCGGCTAAGCAATGGCCAAGATCAAAAAAGCCAGATAAATCCCCTTCTAAAGTTTGATTTGCCTTTGCCGATAATCAATTAGAGTGTGTGTAAGTTTAAAGGGGAATTAAGTGGCAATTCAATCATCAGGTATTGGCTCTGGTCTTGACGTCAATGGTTTAATAACCAGATTGATTCAAGTAGAAAGTCAGCCACTTACCACATTAGCAAGGCGAGAAGCTAGCTTCCAGTCAAAGCTGTCAGCTTATGGCAGCCTTAAAAGTGGGCTCGCAAGCTTTCAGAACTCCCTTTCAAGCTTGAGAACAGCTTCGTCGTTTCAAACGCTCACGGCAACATCCAGCGACACTTCTATTATTTCCGCCTCCACTAACAGTATTGCTAGCGCTGGCACCTACAATATCAATGTGACCGCTGTTGCCCAAGCGCAGAGCATTTCGAGCGCTGGTCAAGTCAGTAGCACGGCTGCCATTGGAACTGGCGCTTCAACCACACTGAATTTTCAATTTGGAACAATCACGGGCACAGCCGTAAACGGGGTTTATCCACCTACCGCGAGTTTTGCACAAGACGCGACGATTGCTAGCGGAACGGTCACTATTGACGCGACAAATAACTCACTTCAAGGCATTCGCGACGCGATTAACGCAGCGAATATCGGCGTCAGTGCCTCAATTGTGGGCGACGGTAGCGCAACGCCCTACCACCTAGTTTTAGCCTCCACAAAAACGGGCGCGAATTCAAGTCTAAAAATAACTGCTGCCGGCGATCCTGCGCTGGAGAGTCTGCTCAATTACAACCCAGCAGGTGTTCAGAATTTTACCGAAGTTAGCACAGCAAAAAACGCTGCACTCACTGTCAATGGAATCGCAATCAATAGCGCAAGCAACACCTTAAATTCGACGCTGCAGGGCGTGACGCTTAATGTCAATAAAATTGGCACGAGTACACTCACCGTCGCGGCCAGCACCACGGGCATACAATCGAGCATCAATAACTTCGTGAAAGCTTATAACGACCTCAATACCTCAATTAAAAATCTCACAGCATACGACCCCAACACGAAACAAGGCGGATTGTTGTTGGGTGACGCTACGACGCAAAATATTCAAAATCAGGTTCGCAATTCCCTCGGTTCAGCAGTCAACGGGTTAGGTGGGGGAATAACAAATTTATCTCAGATTGGCATCACGTTTCAAAGAGACGGTTCACTCGCTGCTGATTCAACTAAGCTCTCTGATGCTCTTACAAATAACCTGAGAGGTGTAAGCGGTCTCTTTGCCGCAATTGGACGTGCAAGTGATAGTTTGGTGAGCGTCGCTGGATCAAGTAGCGCGACCAGAGGTGGTAGCTATGCTTTAGAGATTTCGCAGATTGCCACTCAAGGAGCGTTAACCGGCGATACACCGTTAGGCGCAACAACTTCAATCGGTCCAGGTGCAACACTCAACGTCACTTTGGATGGCGTGAATGCGGCGGTCTCACTTGCAGAGGGCACAAATTACACGCCATCACAACTTGCCGCTCTACTACAGTCATCGATTAACGGTACTGCTGCTTTTTCATCGATTGGCGCTAGCGCCACTGTGTCGGTTGACGGATCTAATCGCCTCACATTACGTTCGGCGAAATTTGGCGGTAGCTCAAACGTAAGTATTGCGGATGGCAACGGTACGACGGCAAGTACTTTTACGGGAACTGTTACCAACGGTACGCCAGGACAAAATGTTGCAGGCACCTTCAATGGCTTAAGCGCGATTGGTGATGGGCAAGTACTAACGGGCGGAACCGGCACAAGTGTTGAGGGCTTGCGTGTCTTGGTAACGGGCGGGTCAATCGGGCAGCGAGGAAACGTTGATTTCTCGCGTGGATATGCCGATCGGTTAAGCACATTACTAGATGGCTTTATTGGAACGGCTGGATCCATCGCAAGTACTACGGATGGCGTCAATCGAAGCATTACCGACATAGGCAGGCAAAGGACAGCCTTAAATGCCCGCTTGGCAGATGCCGAAGCACGTTATCGCGCCCAATTTACTGCGCTAGATCGCACGATCAGTGGTTTAAATAATATCAGTACTTTTTTAACACAAAATTTGGCCTCGCTAACTGGCACAAATAAAGTCTAAGCTTTTTTGACAAACACGAATTAAATAGGATCACAAATATGTTCGGCTCCTCCCCTTCATTTGGCGCAAACGCTTACGCGAAAGTTGGCATTGAAACTGGTGTCATTTCCGCCAGTCCTCATAAACTGATTGTGATGCTGTTTGATGGTGCAATGACCGCACTATCCAATGCCATCCAGCAAATGAAAAACGGCGAAGTTGCGGCGAAAGGTCAATCAATCTCGAAAGCCATTGCGATCATCGATAACGGTTTGCGCGCTAGCCTTGATAAGAAGGTCGGTGGTGAAATCGCGGTGAGTCTTGATGCCTTATACGAGTACATGAACAGCCAATTGGTACTGGCGAATTTGCACAACAAAGAAGAAAAACTGATCGAAGTACAAACCTTGCTGCGCGACTTAAAGTCTTCTTGGGAGGCGATCGCGCCCGAAGCGATCAAGACGACGGCACCACCTTCAAAAATTACCGATCCACTTGCACCAAAATCAACCAACTTTGTCGAAGCATAAAAATGAATAACAACGACTTGATTTCCCATTACGAACAAGTAGCAAAAATCACAGGACATATGCTTGATGCAGCCAAAGCAAGCGACTGGGATCGCCTTTCAGAACTAGAAATCACCTGTAGCCATCGCGTTGACGTGATCCGCGAGCACGCATCAACGCCGGAAGTTTCGGACGAAAACCGTCAAAGAAAAATCGATCTAATAAAGAAAATTCTCGCCGATGACAAAGCGATACGCGATCTTACAGAGCCGTGGATGCATCACCTATCAAATTTGATGAAGAACTCCAATACATCACGCAAATTGTCTGAAGCATATGGTTCAAACCAAGTGCGCTGAATAAGAGTTAGCGGAACAGATCGGTATGTCGGTTCCTATTGATCTGACCGCAAGAGCAATTTTGACGACGAGCGCTCAAAACCCCAAAGCGACTCAGAGTATCAACGAAATCTCAAGTGCAGCTAGACTTCCTGAGTTCACAGTTGGACAAAAGGTGCAGGTTCAAGTTCTTGCATCGCTATCAGAAGGTCTGTTTTTGGCTAATTTGAATGGTCAGGCATTTAGAATAAGCCTGCCAAGAGCCGACAGACTTAGTGACAATTTGTCGCTGACATTTCTTTCCTACTCGCCGCAGCCGACTTTTCAGTTGGACGATGTCCAAGGTGAGGCATCCATCGTGCGTATAAATCTAACGCCCCTTGAGCTAAACGAGAGCGAACCATCAGCAGGAAGCCGAACGCGCCCTTTAGATTCAGCAGTAGATCCATTGTCGCTCAACCCTGAGCAGCAATTAAATTTATCGAAGTCATCAGACACGCCAGGCGGTACTCCTCTCAACACATACAGTGACGGCATAAGTACGCGTGCGACACTAAGTGAATTTGCACAAGTTTTTGGCCAAATTTTTGCAAACGCAAAATCAAACAAGGAACTTTCAATCCTCACTCAAACCGAACCTGTCGTGAAACAGCCAACTGACTTGGCGGATCCAACCGCGGTAGCTGCGGCACTTGAAAAGGTAATTAAATCCAGTGGCTTATTTTATGAGCACCACCTCAGTCAATGGGTACAAAAAAAATTTGAGAAATTCGCATTGAGTGCAGAGCCGCAAAACAACCTCGATGCTCTAGTCGCAAAACAAGACGGGGACGGCAGTAGCAGTTTTGAACAAGCGCTTGCACTTATTGTGACGAAGCAACTAGACCTCCTCGAAAAGGATCAAATTCAATGGCTAGGGAAGCTAACACCTGAGACACCTTTTGAATGGCGAATTTCTCGCGAGCGGGAGAATGTCAATCATAAGCCAAAGGCAGAAGAGGCGAATTGGCAGACAGAAGTCAAGTTTAATTTACCAAATATAGGTGAAGTTACAGCCACGATTTTTCTGCAAAACAGCAATCTTAAGTTCATGCTACGCGGAGAAACACCAGAAATATTAGCTCGATTAAAAGAAAATGCTTCTCTTTTAACTGATTCATTGTCAGCTCGCGGTGCCCAAATTTCCACGTTTACTGTCGAGAAAACGCAATGAACAATGTCCCTAAACCTGCACAAAATGCAGTTGCTTTAGCGTATTTGGAAGGTGCGGCAGCCCCCAAAGTCGTAGCCAAGGGGCGTGGTTTAATTGCCGATCAAATAATCGCAATCGCAAAGGAACACGGGGTATTCGTGCATGAGTCCAAAGAACTTGTGGCACTCCTCATGAAGGTAGATTTGGATGATGACATCCCACCTCTGCTTTATGTCGCTGTCGCGGAACTTCTCGCATGGCTTTATCGGCTTGACAACGAAAAAGCCAATGCAGCAAAAAATCAAATCTAATTCATCGAACAATCTCAAACGCTAAAGCCGGACATCAATGTTGCAAATTGCTAGCCTGCGGTAACGAAGCTAAGCGAATACGAGAAGAAAAATCGCAATTTCAATCAGCGAACGACTATGCTAATCTATTGCGAATGGTTTCCTCCAATAACTAAATCTCACTTTCCCTATGTCGATGCAATCTTCAGCACCCGTGCTTGGAACTGAAAATCAAAGCCCTTTTCAAGTTGAATCAAGACGTGAAATTTTGGCTCTATTGAGAGGACTAAGAGAAAACAATCAAATGATCAGCATGATGATCAACGGCGGAAGTGAGGTATTCATTACAACAATTTTGGATGTAGATGATACTAATAATTTAATTACGATTGATAGCGCGCCAAATCAGCCTGCAAACCAACGGGTCATGGAGGCACCACGAGTTTTTTTTGAGGGACTGTTAGATCGCATCAGTATTCAATTTGCGTCGTCGAGTTTGCAAAGAACTGAGCATGATGGAAGACCTGCACTGCAATTTGCCATTCCCAGTAGCGTTATTCGATTGCAAAGACGCGAATATTACCGAATAAATACCCCTCTCTCTAACCCAATTAAATGCGTTGTGCCGATTGAGGTTGAGGCTAGAATCGAATACGCGAAATTTTCGTTGGTTGACATTAGCTGCGGCGGAATTGCCATCCTCGATGACAGAAAATTATTAGACAGCACGATTGGAACGCTATACGACGACTGTCAAATCGATTTACCTGGAACAGGCAATATCGATTTAAAATTACAAATTCGAAATTCGCAAGATCTCATTCTTTTGAATGGAAAAACGAATCGGCGGCTAGGTTGTCAATTTACCGCGCTATCGAGTGGTGTGTTGGCAAGTATTCAACGATACATTATGCGACTTGAGAGAGAACGTAACGCGAAATTTAATGGCCTTCGTTAAAACGCTCATTTTCTTAAGAACATTTTTTAAGCATCATGAAAATCAATTTCGATGCGCGAGCTCGGGGAATTTTCGTCTTTTATATCTGCATATTCATGATATCTTGGTAGGCAGAAACCAATCGATTGCGTACCTGCACCGTTGTTTGGAACGAAATGCTTGCCTTTTGCATGGCGATCATGACATCAGATAAGCCTACCGAATTATCGCCCTGAACAAACTGTTTCCCCAATTGATCAGCCTTCGTTTGCGTAGCATTTAGTTGATCCAAAGACGCTTTCAATGCGTCAGAAAAATCGAGCTTAGGCGTACCGGGACTTTGGCTTTCGATTCCTTTTGTTGCATCGCCTTCCAAGCGCGCAGACGCGGCACGCAATTGAGCCAACATAGACTCAATTTGGCTGGTATCAATTCCCCCTGCTTTCATCCCACTCCCCACGTTCGGCAATGCTAAGACATTAGCAGTCTTGTGGCATTTCGTATTGCCGAGAAGAGATGGGAAATCAGTCTTTTTCTCGAAAATGGATTAACTGCAGAGGCGCAAAATAATAGATATGGGAAATCTCCACCAACGCAGCAAAAGACCTGTTTTAATGATCATAGAATGAGGAACTCAGCGTGGCTACCGCAAATGAAACCGTTTTACCGCAGCCCCCAGAGGCATTTCCAGGGCTACAAAGTTTTGCGCAAACCAGTTTGGCGCGCAATTTGCTGTTGGGCGGCGGTGCTGCAATTGTCATCGCGATTATGGTGGTTGTGTGGCTTTGGGGGCAGCAGCCCGAGTATCGCGTCCTTTTTTCCAATTTCAATGATCGCGACGGCGGGGCAATCGTTGCGTCTTTACAGCAACTCAACATTCCATATAAATACTCCGATGGTGGCAGCGCTATTCTTGTCCCTGCCAATCAAGTACACGACGCAAGATTAAAACTTGCTTCACAAGGTCTTCCAAAAGGAGGAAATGTCGGCTTTGAGTTGATGGAAAACCAAAAAATGGGCATTTCCCAGTTTTTGGAACAGGTCAACTTTCAACGCGCCTTAGAAGGGGAACTCGCCAGAACCATTCAGGCGGTATCGGCTGTTCAAACCGCACGGGTACATTTGGCAATGCCAAAATCATCTGTTTTTGTTCGAGAACAACAAAAGCCCACTGCGTCGGTTTTGCTGAACCTCTATCCTAATCGGACATTAGACCAGCAACAGGTCAGCGCAATACTTCACCTCGTGGCGAGTAGTATTTCCGACTTGTCCGTGAAAAACGTCACGATTGTCGATCAAAACGGCAATTTATTGTCGGATCCGACGAAGCCAGGCAATGGCAACACGCTCGACCCGACACAGCTCAAGTATGTACAAGATTTCCAACAAAACGTGATCAAGCGTATCGAATCCATCGTTTCGCCTATCGTTGGTGCGCAAAATGTTCGCGCTGAGGCGACGGCAGATATCGATTTTTCGCGCACCGAACAAGCTGCAGAAACTTACAAACCTAACTCTCCACCTGAGGCTTCAACAATACGCAGCCAACAGTCCAGTGAATCAAGCAACCGTGGAGCTAATGCGTCCGGCATCCCTGGCGCTTTAACAAATCAACCTCCAGTTCCCGCCACCGCCCCCATTGTCGCGAGTGCTGCGGCGACTAGTGCAAGTGACGCGGCTACCAATTCGTCGGTTGTCCAAAAAGATATCACCACGAATTATGAGGTCGATAAAACCATACGTTATACCCAGCAGCCAATGGGCGGCGTACGACGGCTTTCCGTTGCAGTGGTTATTAACTATAAAACTGAAGTCGACAAAAATGGAAAATCAACCAGTAAGCCACTTTCAGACGTAGAAAAAAATCAAATTACAGACTTGATCAAAGAAGCGATGGGCTTCAACAAAGAACGCGGCGATACACTGAACGTTGTCAATAGTCCATTTGCCGGGCCTGCGAAAGAAGCGGTGGTTGATGTGCCTATTTGGAAGCAATTCGATACCTTGCAAACAGCAAAAGAAATCGGAAAATACCTTGTTGTCGCTGCAGTGTTGCTCTACCTTTTCTTTGGCTTCTTAAAGCCCATGCTAAACAAGATTATGGGCAAACCCATGACTAAAGAAGAGAAAATGCAGTTAGCGGAAGCCGAAGGATTAGAAAAAGCAGATAATGAAGAAGACGTTGAGGACGACGCTTCAGTAGTGAATCTTTCCGACGGGGCGAACGCAGGCGGGGTGAAACCTTTAACTTCGTACGAAATCAATATGGATGTCGCTAAACAGTTAGCTACAAGTGATCCAAAGATTGTGGCAAACGTAATTAAATCATGGGTGAGCAATGAGTGACGAAGGCGTACAAAAAGCAGCAACACTCATGTTGGCTTTGGGCGAAGATGGGGCGGCAGAGGTAATGAAATACCTTGGCCCGAGAGAGGTGCAAAAAATCGGCGCAGCCATGGCAACCATCGGCGCGATACCGCATGAAAACATCGCCAAAGTGCTAGAAGAATTTAGAGCGGCGGCTGACTTGAGTTCATCTGTTGGGTTAGACTCAGACGAGTACATTCGCAACGTCCTGACGAAAGCTTTAGGTGACGACAAGGCCTCATCTTTACTGAACCGTATTCTCGGAGGCAAAGACGCAAGCGGCATTGAAAGTTTGAAATGGATGGACTCGGCATCCGTTGCTGAGCTGATCAAAAACGAACATCCCCAAATTATTGCCACCATTCTCGTACATTTGGAGAGTGACCAAGCCTGCGAAATTCTCAATAACTTCACGGAACGTCTGCGCAACGACGCTGTACTGCGCATTGCCACGTTAGACGGTATTCAACCTACGGCATTGCGTGAACTCAATGACGTCCTTACAAAACTCCTCACAGGTAACGAGAGCTTAAAAAAGAAATCGATTGGTGGGGTGCGTGCGGCTGCAGAAATTTTGAATTTCATGAGTGGCGAGAACGAAGCTTCCGTCATGGAAAATCTCCGCAAATATGACGGCGATATGGCGGAAAAAATTCTCGACGAGATGTTTGTTTTCGATAATATTTTGGAGATTGACGATCGTGGCATTCAATTGTTACTTCGTGAAGTGCAATCAGACTCCCTCATCGTTGCCTTGAAGGGTGCGAACCCGGATATGCGAGAGAAAATCTTCAAAAACATGTCACAACGTGCGGCAGAAATGATGCGAGAGGATCTCGAATCCAAAGGCCCAGTGCGTTTATCTGAAGTTGAGGCGCAACAAAAGCAAATTCTGTTGATTGTGCGTCGCTTAGCTGACGAAGGACAAATTAACCTCGGTGGCAAAGGTGATGACGCCTATGTCTAGCGCACTCCCAAAAGGAGAACAGTCGGCCTACCAACGGTGGGAATTAGCGTCTTTTGGTAATCGGTCTTCTGGCTCCCCTGCCCCTGCGGTCACGCCTACAGTCAGTGCGCATGAACTCGCTGCATTAAAAGAGAGCGCAAGACTCGAAGGGTACGCAAACGGCTACCGCGAAGGCTATGAAAACGGGCACCGAGAAGGGGAAGTGGAAGGAAAGTTACTATCTCAAGAGAAAATGGATCTTGAGGTAGCGCAGTTTGTTGCGCTTAATCAAAAATATGCCGAACAGTTATCGCTTGCGCATACTGAAGTCAGTAAAGAACTATTAGACCTCTCTCTTAGCCTTGCGCAAGCGATGGTCGCCACTAAAATTGAGCTTGAACCCGACACGATTTTAGCAATCGTTCAAGAAGCCATTGACCTCCTTCCATCTATTCATCAACCAGCAAAAATTCACCTCCACCCACTCGATGCCGTACTCGTCAAAGAAAAGATGAGCGAGGAATCGGGTGGTGCCGCCTGGCGCGTGGTGAGCGATCACGACATAGAACGAGGCGGTTGTCGGCTCGATACAGCACATAATCAGGTTGATGCGACGCTGGCGCAGCGTTGGATGAACTTGCGTAGCGCTTTTCTACCTGATGAAAAAAGTTAGATCGTAGTTAGCAAACTCATATGCATGACACCCTAGAAAGATCATGGAAAGAAGACTTAGTCGCGGCGCGAAGTAACCTCGATCGCCGACAATCCCTTCCTGTTTCAGGTAAAGTGACCAGAGTCACCGGCTTAGTCATGGAGGCAGTAGGACTAAGACTCCCCGTTGGCAGCGCCTGCGCAATCGAGTTACAAAACAAAGTAAGAATCGAAGCAGAGGTCGTTGGTTTCGACGGCGAACGTTTATTTCTCATGCCGCAAAGCGACTTAGATGGTGTGACGCCTGGCGCGTCAGTGTTTGCGACACAGGCAAACCTACATAAAAGTCTTAACCATCCACAGCGTCGCCCATCAGATCGCACCCGCCACCTTCCCGTGGGTTACGAGCTTTTAGGGCGAGTCTTGGACGGAAATGGTCGCGCGCTTGACGCTTTAGGCCCTTTGAATACAAACGATTCTGCACCGCTTGGGGCACGTATTTACAACCCGTTAGAACGTGCTCCCATCGTCGAGACCTTGGATGTAGGCGTACGCGCCATCAACAGTATGCTTAGCGTTGGCCGCGGGCAGCGCCTCGGGCTTTTTGCAGGCTCGGGCGTCGGTAAAAGCGTGTTACTTGGCATGATGGCACGCTATACAACGGCCGATGTGATTG
Source organism: uncultured Burkholderiaceae bacterium (assembly GCA_964411965.1). Lineage (GTDB taxonomy): Bacteria > Pseudomonadota > Gammaproteobacteria > Burkholderiales > Burkholderiaceae_D > Undibacterium. Next base: position 3,717 of record CAYPNW010000016.1, on the reverse strand, counting down.
TCGTTGGTTTGATTGGGGAACGCGGGCGTGAAGTCAAAGAATTTATCGAACAAATTTTGGGCAAGGAAGGCTTAGCCCGATCCGTCGTTGTCGCGGCGCCGGCCGATGCCCCACCACTCATGCGTTTGCAAGGTGCTGCGTATGCAACCACCATCGCTGAGTACTTTCGCGATGACGGCAAAAATGTTTTGCTCATCATGGATTCATTAACGCGGTACGCTATGGCGCAGCGCGAAATCGCCTTAGCTATAGGCGAACCACCTGCGACAAAAGGCTATCCCCCTTCGGTTTTCGCAAAATTACCCATTTTGGTAGAGCGCGCCGGAAATGGCAAAGATGGTGGTGGCTCGATTACCGCGTTCTATACTGTTTTAACCGAAGGTGATGACCAACAAGATCCGATTGCGGATGCAGCACGGGCTATCCTTGACGGACATATTGTCCTTGATCGCGCCCTAGCGGAAAGCGGCCATTACCCAGCGATTGACATTGAACAGTCAATCAGCCGAACCATGCATAGTATTACTTCGCCAGAGCACCAAAAAAACGCGCGCCGCCTGAAACAACTGTATTCACGTTACGAACGAAGTCGCGACCTCATTAGCGTCGGTGCCTACTCGGCAGGATCAGACCCCTTACTGGATGAGGCAATCAAACTCTATCCAAAAATCGTAAGTTTTTTACAACAAGAGATACAAGAAAAATCGAGCATTTCAGAAAGCTTGAGTGAACTTACCGCTCTATTCGCAGGATAGATAGCGCCCTACCCTTTGTATACTTCTACCATAGAGAATCTCAATGCGTGAGTCGGCGCTTCAAACCCTAATTGAAATCGCCGCGAAAGAATCAGATGATGCGGCAAAAGCCTTGGGGCGCGCAATTCATCTGCACGCTGAAGCAGAAAAGCAATTAGAGCTACTGAAGCAATATCGAAACGACTACGTAAAACGTTTGGAAGAAAATGCACAGCTTGGATTGAGCATTGCTCGGTTCACCAATTTTCAGGCGTTTATTAACAAACTTGATGCAGCAGTTGACGGGCAACTCAGAATCATTCTCGATGCAAAGTACAAAGTAAGCCTCGCAAAGACGTTTTGGGAGTCTTGCGAACAGAAACGACTTTCATACAAAACGCTGAATGATCGATCGCTTGAAGCGGCAAAACGTAAAGAGAGTAAGCAAGACCAAAAACAAACTGACGAGTACGCATCGCGAGCCTATTTTTATCGAAATAAGAAACCAAGTCAGTAACACGATGATCTTTGAATTAATTTTTTACAAGGTGTAACCATGACATCCGCTATAACACCCGTTTCGTTTGATGCCAATAAGTTCATCAGTAAACAAAGCAACACGCCAAGTGTCAACGATGCAGGAAATAGCTTTAATCAAATTTTAGCGAAGCAAGTCGACGCAAAAAGAGCAAATCGGTCTGAGCAAAGCAACCAGAGAACGGGCGATAAAGTAACGACACCAAAGCCAAGCGACAAGGTGAACACCGAAACAAAAAGTGAAAATGCAACTGAGGCCGCGAGCGCCACAAAAGACCAAGACGAAACGATAGACGAAACATTTTCTAATGCAGCATCGCCAATTATCGCTCTCGTAGAAGGCATTAACCGCCCCCAGGAAGCGATTGACACAGGCAGCGAGGAAGGTTCTCTAGTAAAAAGTGACGAAACAAGTTTGGCAGTTGAAGCACAATTAGCTGGCGCACTCGCAAGCAGTGCCAATTCGATTCGCGAGCTTGTGAAAAGTGAAAGCAATGGTGACACAAACAATCGAAACGCGTTGCCGTCTGGGGCTTCACTTGACCTATCTGCACAACCAAATGAGTCTATTGAAGCTAACGCTATCAAAGTGAGCATTTCCGCGTCAGAAGCAAGTGCAAAAATCACTGAGTCGAACGACACAACGAGTGCGGGATTTCTGAACGCACTAGAAAAAGCCAGTCAAAATTCAGCCGCCAGCGAACACAACAAACTCGAAACAGATGCTAAAGCGGATGCAAAAAGTGATGCTTTGGCAAATACGGCGCAATTAAAAGAGAAAAGCCTTTTAGGAAGCGTTCAATCGAAATTAAGTAGCGAACACGAATTGAAAGATGCACCGCAAGCGTCAAATGATGCAGCGAGCATTGAGCCAACATTCTCTCATTTCCAAACAATTGCGCAACAAGCGGTGTCGCCTGCGAATCCCGCCATAGCGCAAGCGGAACACCTTGCACCCACCGTAGGAACTCGCGCCTGGGATCAGGCTTTAGGACAAAAGGTGATTTGGTTGGTCGCGGGAGGAGAACAATCGGCCGAACTCACCTTAAATCCTCCCGATTTAGGCCCATTACAAGTCATCCTCAAAGTTAATGATGATCAATTAACGGCAGATTTTAGCGCCAATCAAGCTGCGGTCAGAGATGCATTGGAATCGGCACTACCAAAGCTGCGGCAAATTTTGAACGACGCAGGAATTCAACTATCTGGATTTTCGGTGAATTCACAAGCACCCCAACAACAAAACCAATTTTTACAACATCAATCGCCACAGTCCTTTGGTCGTAGCGCGAGTGCAGAGTCAAATAACGCGTTGGGTGCGGTTTCAAACACTGACCAAACCAAGGTATTAGCTAAAGTGGGCTTAGTCGACACCTTTGCGTAAAGACAAATCAAATAATACGGCAAATTGCTTGATGCAAAGCATACACAAAGCAAGGACGAGAAGTCGTTTCTTTGAAAAACTAAAACAAACAATCATATAATGGGGCGACGAGCTTGACTGCGTTATATAAGCATCAACTCGCAGCGTAAAAATTGTTGAACTTTCGGTGAACCTTGTACCAGTAGGCCGAACGTCCTTCTAAATATGTGTGAAGAAATAAGCGAATAATTACCTTCTTATTGAGGCTTGATCGTGCATGTGCTTCAGTAATAATGATTGTGTAATGGACGCTATAGACGATTAATGCGAAAGATTTGAAAGGAATTGAATGTCAAAAGCTCCCGCAAAACCAGCTGAAGCCGCAGATGGGGCGGCACCTGCCGGAAAGTCCAAAAAGAAACTCATCGTCATCATCGCAGCCGCAGTGGTTGGCATTGCTGCGATCGGTGGCGGTGCCGCCGTTTTCTTAGCGAAAAAAAATAGCCCCGGAAAAGAAAAAGAGCAGAAAGTAGAACCAGCCAAGGCACCTGTCTTCGTCCCCTTAGAGCCGTTTGTTGTTAACTTGCAGTCAGACGATGGCGATAAGTATTTACAAGTCAGCATGACACTGCAAGCTGAGAATGATGAAACTGCCGAACTCATCAAGAAAAATTTGCCACAAGTTAGAAGTCGCCTTTTACTTCTCCTGTCCAGCAAGGACGCTTCAGAAATTCTCACGAAAGAAGGTAAAGAGACGCTGATAGAAGAAATTGTCGAACAAAGCAAACAACCATTTACACCGAAGGGTGAGCCACAAAAAGTGTCCAGCGTGTTCTTTACGTCATTCGTGGTTCAGTAAAAAAAGATGTCAGATAATTTTCTCTCCCAAGAAGAAGTTGATGCCCTGCTGAAGGGCGTCACGGGGGATTCTGACGACTCGGCGTCCCTTGAGGATACCTCAGGGGTACGTCCGTACAATCTCGCAACACAAGAGCGGATTGTACGTGGGCGTATGCCGACTTTGGAAATTATCAACGAACGATTTGCCCGTCTGCTGCGTATCGGATTGTTTAATTTTTTACG
>CAYPNW010000015.1:19937-22117 GCA_964411965.1 uncultured Burkholderiaceae bacterium | reverse complement strand
CGTTGTTGCCTTCGCCTTGCCGTGCTACTGCACTGTCTGCGGCTCGTCGCCTAGATACAATTGATTTGGAAATGGAATTAAAACTTTTAATCGCCTCCATGGCGTATCGCTCATGCATTCAACGTGGTCGTCATGACGCGAGTTGACTTAGACGCGTCAAGATTCCTGTGATTTCAATTTCTTTTACATTTCAATTGTGTGAAGCTTAGGTGTTGTTTTTATGAAATAACGCCTCGGCTTTGCAGTTCTGCAATTTTTTCAGGGTCATAACCGAGCAATTCAGTCAGCACAAGCTCTGTATGTTCACCGAGTAAGGGCGGCGCAGCGTGTTGATATACGGGTGTTGCTGATAATTTCATTGGGCTACTAACCAAGCTGACGCGCTCTGCCGTGGGGTGGGGTAAGTTAAGTACCATCTCGCGGGCTTGTACTTGAGGGTTATCAAAAACCTCATCTAAGGTGTTAATCGGCCCGCAAGGAACCCCAGCGGCCTCCAAAAGCGCTATCCATTCCGCCTTTGTTTTCTTACCTACCATCTCCGCAAGCAGGGGCACCAGCGTAAGGCGATTTTGCACTCGTAATGGATTGCTGCAGAAACGTTCGTCATCTGCCAATTCTGGCCTTCCGCCTACGTTGACAAACTTGCGATATTGACCGTCGTTGCCAGCGGCAACAATGATATGCCCATCTGACGTGGCGAAAGTTTGGTAAGGCACAATATTGGCGTGCGCATTACCCCAACGCTTGGGAATTTTTTTGCTGGTGAGAAAATTAGAGCCCATGTTCGCCAGCATGGCGACTTGAACATCCAATAAGGCCATGTCGATATACTGCCCCTCACCAGTGCGGTCGCGATGTGTCAGTGCCGCCATGACCGCAATCGTCGAATACATGCCGGTCATCAGGTCACAAATCGCGACGCCCGCTTTTTGCGGCCCCCCGCCGGGCAAATCATCGCTTTCTCCGGTAAGTGACATAAAGCCGCCCATTCCTTGGATAATGAAGTCATAACCTGCGCGATGGGCATAGGGTCCTGTCTGCCCGAAACCAGTAATCGAGCAATACACCAAGTCGGGTTTGATTTGCTTTAACGACTCGTAATCGAGGCCATATTTTTTGAGTTGCCCGACCTTGTAATTTTCTAGCACCACATCCGATTTGAGCGCCAATTCACGAATAATTGCTTGGCCATCAGGTGTTGCAATATCAACGGTAATGGCCTGCTTGCCACGATTCGCCGCTAAGTAGTAGGCGGCTTCGGTTGTGGGTTGGCCAGCACCGTCTTGCAAATAGGGCGGCCCCCAAGTCCGCGTATCGTCGCCCGCACCGGGGCGTTCGACTTTGATGACCTCTGCACCAAGATCGGCGAGATTTTGTGCGCACCAAGGGCCAGCCAAAATTCGCGTTAAATCGAGAACACGTATATGGCCTAGCGCAGTCTTGTTTTTTGTGGGGTTCTGCATATATGCTTAGTTCTTTCTCTGATTGTTGAAATGGATGACTATGTGGCCCTATCCAAAAGTGCTTGCTCATCGTGGTGCGGGCAAACTTGCACCAGAAAACACGCTTGCTGCAATGCGTTGCGGCATGGAATACGGGTATCGCGCTGTTGAATTTGACGTGATGTTATCAAAGGACGGCGTTCCAGTGCTGATGCATGATCCCGAATTTGGACGCACAGTGCAAGGGCAGGGGGCGGTGGCGACAACACTGTGCAGTGAATTATTGAAAATGGACGCTGGCGCGTGGTTTTCAGAAAAGTACCGAGGCGAGACTGTACCTAGCTACGAATCAGTGGTGTTATTTTGCCGTCAAAACAATATTTTTATGAATGTAGAAATTAAACCCGCGCCAGGGTTTGAGGCAAAAACAGGCGAAGTTGTCGCGCAAACGACCTTGGCAATGTATGGCGCAATGAGCGAGGAATTTCCCTTATTCTCGTCGTTTTCTGTCGACGCCTTGATGGCTGCGAAACACGCTGCGCCCCAAGTACCACGGGGTTTCTTGACTGATCAAATACAAGAAAATTGGCGTGAAGCTATGCGAGAGATTGGAGCAGTTGCATTGCATACCAATCATAAGCATTTGAACCTGACTTTGGCTGCGCAAGTTAAGCAGGTTGGGTTTGGTTTATTTTGCTACACCGTGAATACCGTAGAGCGGGCACACGAAATTCGTTC
>CAYPNW010000015.1:17307-19837 GCA_964411965.1 uncultured Burkholderiaceae bacterium | reverse complement strand
ACACTGTTTGCAATTCCCGTATTTGCACAATCCACCGCCACGCCACGTGTCGATCAACGCCAAGAAAATCAGCAAAAACGTATTGCCAATGGCATTAATTCCGGTGCACTAACAGCGCAAGAAACGGCAAATTTGGAACGACGTGAAGCGAAAATTGAAGCAGATAAAGCAGCGGCAAAAGCGGATGGTGTCGTGACTAAGAAAGAGCGCGCAAAGCTTCACGCCGAAGAAAATCGTGCAAGCAAAAAAATCTACAACAAAAAGCACAACGCTCGGACTGCCGCAACTACAAATTAATGTGCCCAAAACTTCTTTCCGTTTGCTAAGGCCGATTTAACCTGCTAAAGCCTGGCAAACGCGAAAATAGAGGTTGGCCCGCCCAGCGCTCAGCGCGTTTGGCGGGTTTCTCTTTTTGTGAGGAAAAAAACGGGTCTTATCACGTATAATCGGGTCTCATATTGTCCATTTTTTGTCTCTTTTTTCTTCTAAAATTTATGAACTCGTCAGAAATCCGCGCTAAATTCCTGCAATTTTTTGAATCTAAAGGCCATAGCATTGTTCGCTCGTCGAGCCTCATTCCAGGTAATGACCCAACTTTGTTGTTTACCAATTCAGGCATGGTGCAGTTCAAGGATGTGTTTTTGGGGCAGGATAAGCGCGCCTATACGCGGGCAACAACGGCGCAGCGTAGCGTGCGGGCTGGCGGCAAACACAACGATCTAGAGAATGTTGGTTACACGGCACGGCACCATACGTTCTTTGAGATGCTTGGAAATTTCTCGTTTGGCGACTACTTCAAACGCGATGCCATTCATTATGCGTGGGAGTTGCTGACGGTTGTGTACGGTTTGCCGAAAGAAAAACTCACCGTCACCGTGTACCAAGAAGATGACGAAGCTTATGGGATTTGGCAAAACGAAATTGGCGTACCTGTCGAACGCATTATCCGCATTGGCGATAACAAAGGTGCGCGCTACGCATCAGATAATTTTTGGCAAATGGCTGACACAGGACCATGTGGGCCATGTAGTGAAATTTTTTATGACCATGGTGCAGAAATTTGGGGCGGCCCACCGGGCTCCCCGGATGAAAATGGTGATCGCTTTATTGAAATTTGGAATCTCGTTTTCATGCAGTTTAATAAGGACGAGGCGGGTGTTTTGCATCCATTGCCGAAGCCTTGCGTCGATACTGGCATGGGCTTGGAGCGCATTGCGGCGGTGCTGCAACATGTCCATTCCAACTACGAAATTGATACGTTTCAAAATTTGATTAAAGCTGCTGCGCGCGAGACGGCATGCGCGGATTTGAACAACAATTCACTCAAGGTCATTGCCGATCATATTCGTTGCGCCAGCTTCTTAATTGTGGATGGCATCATTCCGGGCAATGAGGGAAGGGGGTACGTGTTACGCCGTATCACACGGCGCGCCCTGCGGCATGGCCACAAGCTTGGTCAGACTAAGCCATTTTTTTACAAAATAGTGGCGGATTTGGTGAAGGAAATGGGAGGTGCCTATCCTGAGTTGGCAGAAGCCGGCGAGCGCGTCGCACAAGTGTTAAAGCAAGAGGAAGAACGCTTTGGCGAAACGCTCGAGCACGGCATGAAAATTCTGGAAGTCGCCTTAGCGAAAGATAGCAAGCATTTAGATGGCAACACGGCTTTTACGCTGTACGACACTTACGGATTTCCCCTAGATCTAACCGCCGACATATGCCGCGAGCGCAATGTTGTGTTAGATGAAGCTGGATTTGACGCCGCTATGGCGCATCAAAAACAAACAGCGCGGGCGGCAGGCAAATTTAAAATGACCAACGCCATCGAATACAACGGCGAAAAAACGCAATTCGTCGGGTATAGCGAGCTCAGCAAAAAAGGCAAGGTGGTTGCTCTTTACATTGATGGCGCGGCAGTCAATAAAGCGGTTGCTGGCCAATCTGCAATCGTGGTGCTTGATGTGACGCCTTTCTACGCTGAGTCGGGCGGGCAATGTGGCGATACGGGTGAACTTCGCTCGGCAAATGGCGCTCTTTTTGAAGTCGCTGACACGCAAAAAATTCAAGCAGATGTATTTGGACATCACGGCGTCTTGCAACAAGGTAGTTTGGAAATTGGTCAAGCAATCGATGCGCAGGTGAATATTGCAGTAAGAGCGCAAACCGTCAGAAATCATTCGGCTACCCACTTAATGCATAAGGCTTTACGTGAGGTGCTCGGTTCGCATGTTTCACAAAAAGGGTCGTTGGTTGACGCTGAAAAAACGCGCTTCGATTTTAGCCATAATGCGCCTATGACGGCGGATGAAATTCGTCAGGTTGAATCTATTGTGAACGGCGAAATTCTGCACAACCAAGCCGCACACGCTCAAATCATGTCGTTTGACGATGCAGTGAAGCATGGAGCGATGGCCTTGTTCGGCGAAAAATATGGCGACGAAGTGCGGGTCCTTGACATTGGAAGTTCGCGCGAACTTTGCGGCGGCACACATGTAGTCCGTACTGGCGATATCGGATTGTTTAAGATCGTCGC
>CAYPNW010000015.1:0-17207 GCA_964411965.1 uncultured Burkholderiaceae bacterium | reverse complement strand
AGCGAAATGAAGGGCGTCAAGATACTCGCAGCGAGTTTGGACGGCGCGGATGCAAGCGCCTTGCGCGATACTGTGATCCGTCTCAAAGAACAATTAAAGACGGGCGTGGTCGTTTTAGCTTCAGTGCTAGACGGGAAAGTGAGTTTAGCGGTCGCCGTCAGTGCTGATTGTGTCAGCAAAATAAAAGCGGGAGACTTAGCAAATTACGTGGCGCAACAAGTGGGTGGAAAAGGTGGTGGGCGGCCGGACATGGCGCAGGCAGGCGGCACTGACCCTGCAGGTTTGCCCGCAGCCTTAGCGAGTGTCAGTGCTTGGCTAAACGAGCGGTTATAAAAAAATTTAAGCGACCATGATATTGATTCGACGGGCAGAAGTTGCCGACGCCGCACAAATTCAACGTGTCTATGCGAGCGTCGAGGCCTATTCGGGCACCTTGCAATTGCCTCATCCCAGTGTGGAAATGTGGCGCGAGCGACTAACAGTACGCGATGTCAATGACGTTCTGTTGGTGGCGCTGGTCGATGGCGTCGTGGTCGCCACTGGTGGGCTCCACTTAGAGAAAAATATGCGGCGCCGACACGTTGCCAGTATAGGACTTGGTGTTGCTGATTCGTATGTAGGTCGAGGCATTGGAAGCGCTTTGTTGGCCGAATTGATATCGTTTGCGGACAATTGGCTTCATATTTTGCGCCTTGAGCTTACGGTCTATGCCGATAACGAAGCGGCCGTCCATCTCTATCAGCGATTTGGATTTTTGATTGAAGGTACGCTGCGCGCTTTCGCATTGCGCAATGGTGAGTTTGTCGACACCTATACGATGGCACGATTGCATCCGAAACCACCGGCGGTCGCGCAAAGCCAACAATGAGCGACATCAAATTTTGTCCCGTTTGCACACAAGAGTTGATTTGGCAAACCGATGAACATGAGGCAGGGCGTTTGCGGAAACGATGCCCTGATGGGCATTGGACATATTGGGATAATCCTGTGCCGGTACTTGCTGCATTGGTCGAATTTGATGGCAAGATTATGTTGGCGCGCAATGCCGCTTGGCCCGAAAAAATGTTTGCTCTTATCACAGGCTTTATGGAGCGAGGCGAAACACCCGAACAAGGTATTGCGCGGGAGCTAAAAGAGGAAACCAACTTGGACGCCGATCGCGTCACGCTCATCGGTGTGTATGAATTTATCAAAAAGAATGAATTAATCATTGCCTACCATGTGCTGGCTAGCGGCGCGGTTCAGCTTTCCGAGGAATTGATTGAGTATCGCATGGTTGAACCGGAAAAATTGCGGCCTTGGCGGGCCGGAACTGGCATGGCTGTAGCGGATTGGATGCGTCTAAAGGGGTTTGATCCCCACTTTTTAGAGTAAGCCCACGACAAAATGAATCTGATTTTCGCTATGTTGGTGCAGAATTGTTGCAAAAACTCCCAACATTGAACAATATTTGTTGCGACGCACCATCATTGTGAAATTTCCGGTAGAATCAATCAAAGAGTTCGTGTTTCATTGGCTTATTCATTGTTGTTCGGTACGGGAAAAATCATGCAATTCAATAAAGAGTTGGACGCACGTGGTCTCCATTGTCCTCTCCCTATTCTTAAAACGAAAAAGGCCTTGGCAGAAATGTCGACTGGTGAAGTGCTACGGGTGGTCGCCACTGATCCTGGCTCTGTCCGTGATTTCAAAGCGTTTTCTAAGCAAACGGGGAATGAGTTGCTTTCCCACCTAGAGGGCGTTGAGGAATTTGAGTATTTTATTAAGCGTAAATGAGCAAAAATGAGCAGTATATTTTGATTAGCTAATCAAAATTCCTAGTTGATAAAAAAAGCCCGTGAATTGATCGCGGGCTTTTTTTATTTTGGCGAAATTCTGATGAAGTCTAGCGAGTTATCAAGTTTTGAGTCACTGTGTGCAGACCTATTGAGTTATTAAGGTACAGCGAGCATCCTAGCGGGTGTCGTGGATTAAAAATTTGCTCGTGCAAAATTTGAGCGAAATTTTCTTAATCTGTATGTAGAATTTTTGAGTGTAAGCACTAAATCGCGATGATTATCACGACCATCGTTTAAGAATGGCAACAGCTTCTTTTTTTTCCCCTTATAATTGATTCGCTTGCATGCTGCGCAGTGTCATTCAAAGTTGACCCAAGCGTTATTTCTTTATGCATTTACTCCCTGTTAAAAATTAGCTAAGAAAAGGCCGAGTTATGAAAGTCCTAGTTCCAGTCAAACGCGTGGTTGATTACAACGTCAAAGTGCGCGTGAAATCCGACGGTAGTGGTGTAGATATTGCTAACGTCAAAATGTCCATGAATCCCTTTGATGAAATCGCGATTGAAGAAGCCATGCGTTTGAAAGAAGCCGGTATTGTGACTGAGGTGATAGCGGTGTCGTGTGGCGTATTGCAGTGTCAGGAAACCCTCCGCACAGCCATGGCAATTGGTGCAGATCGAGCCATTTTGGTTGAAACAGATGCAGATTTACAACCATTGGCAGTAGCAAAGCTCTTAAAAGCAATCGCAGATAAGGAACAGCCGCAGATGATTATTCTCGGTAAGCAAGCGATCGATGACGACTGCAATCAAACCGGCCAAATGCTCGCCGCTTTGCTTGACTGGCCACAGGCAACTTTTGCATCAAAAGTGGTGGTGGCGGATGGTAAAGCCTCTGTGACGCGCGAAGTGGATGGTGGTCTTGAAACACTGAGCCTCACACTTCCAGCGATCGTGACAACAGATTTGCGACTCAACGAACCACGCTACGTCACCTTGCCGAACATTATGAAGGCGAAAAAGAAACAGTTAGATAATGTAAAGCCGGCAGACTTGGGTGTAGACGTGGCTTCGCAAGTGAAGACGTTGAAGGTCGTAGAACCTGCAAAGCGTTCTGCTGGGATCAAAGTGCCCGATGTCGCGACGCTGGTCAATAAATTAAAAAACGAAGCAAAAGTCATAGGCTGATTTTTGCGACACACGAACAACTTTGTATAGGTTTGAGGCAATTCGATTTGCGCAGGACTCAAGCTCTGTTTGACTTTTTTTCTTAGGTGAAAAACATCATGACTACACTTGTCATTGCTGAACATAATAATGAGGCATTAAAAGGCAGCACTTTAAATACCGTCACCGCAGCGATTCAATGCGGCGGTGAAGTTCATATTTTGGTCGCAGGCTCAAATGCTGGCGCTGCTGCGCAAGCCGCCGCGCAACTTTCCGGCGTGAGCAAAGTTTTTCATGCGGACGCAGCTTATTTCGGCGAAGGCTTAGCAGAAAACATTGCTGCGCAAGCCCTAGCAATAGCTGCAGGTTATAGCCATATCTTGGCTCCAGCGACTGCTTACGGTAAAAATATTTTGCCGCGTGTTGCAGCAAAATTGAACGTCTCGCAGATTTCTGAAATCACTAAAGTTGATTCGCCAGACACATTCGAACGCCCGATTTACGCGGGCAATGCGATTGCCACAGTTCAATCGTCAGATGCTGTGAAGGTAATCACTGTTCGTAGCACTGGTTTTGATGCAGCAACGACTGGTGGTTCAGCTTCAATTGAGGTAATTGCTGCTGTTGCTGATTCTGGAAAATCAGCATTTGTGTCACGTGAATTAGCAAAATCGGATAGGCCAGAATTGACCGCCGCAAAAGTGATTGTTTCCGGTGGTCGCGGTATGGGTTCTGGCGAAGCGTTCAAACTCTTAGAGCCATTAGCCGACAAGCTTGGCGCAGCAATGGGTGCATCGCGCGCTGCGGTCGATGCCGGTTATGTTCCAAACGATTGGCAGGTCGGGCAAACAGGTAAGATCGTTGCACCGCAGTTATACATTGCAGTTGGTATTTCTGGCGCTATCCAACATCTGGCGGGCATGAAAGATTCAAAGACAATTGTTGCGATTAACAAAGACCCAGAGGCGCCTATTTTCTCGGTCGCAGACTATGGCATCGTTGGAGATTTATTCGAGATCGTTCCACAGTTAGTGAACGAACTCGGTTAATTTAATGTTGGCACCAAGTAGCCTCTTGTTTCCGCTACTTTGTTCTTGATATCGGTAGGATAGGCAGGTTTTATAGTGAGGCTGCGTTAAGGCATCACTAATTGAATCGTGTGTATCCTGCCTTTTTTTTGGAGTCCTAAAAATGACTTATGCCGCACCACTAAAAGATATGTTGTTTGTGATGAACGAGTTGGCCGGCTTGGCTGAAATAAACGGCCTTCCAGGATGTGAGGACGCAACGCCAGAGACGGTTGAGGCGGTACTTGAAGAGAATGCGAAGTTCGCTGGTGAAGTCGTCGCGCCGCTTAATTGGGCAGGCGACCAGGCACCGAGTTACTGGAGTGATGGACAAGTCGTCACGACTAAAGGATTCAAGGAAGCATTTAAGTTGTTTGGTGAGGCTGGTTGGCAAGGTGTGCAACACCCGATGGAATTTGGGGGGCAGGGACTGCCAAAATTGGTTGCGACGCCTTGCATAGAAATGTTGAACGCCGCAAGTATTTCATTTGCCCTTTGTCCTTTGCTGAGTGATGGCGCGATCGAAGCGTTGTTAACAGCGGGAAGCGACAAGCAGAAGGCAATTTATTTGGAAAAATTAATTTCAGGAAAATGGACTGGCACTATGAACCTCACTGAGCCGCAAGCGGGTTCAGATTTAGCGATGGTTCGCAGCCGTGCCGTGCCGCAAGATGATGGCACATTCAAAATTTTTGGCACAAAAATATTTATCACCTATGGCGAGCACGATATGACAGAAAATATCGTGCACTTGGTTCTCGCCCGCACCCCGACAGCACCTGAAGGCGTAAAAGGTATTTCTCTTTTTATCGTTCCCAAATTCTTAGTGAATGAGGATGGCAGTTTGGGTGCGCGTAATGACGCCCACTGTGTGTCGATAGAACATAAGCTGGGCATTAAGGCGAGTCCAACAGCGGTATTGCAATTCGGCGATCATGGCGGTGCGATCGGCACGCTTGTGGGCGAGGAAAATCGCGGGCTTGAGTACATGTTCATTATGATGAATGCCGCCCGCTTTGGCGTTGGTTTGCAGGGAATAGGGATCGCGGAGCGCGCCTATCAAAAAGCGGTTGCTTATGCAAAAGATCGTCACCAATCGCGCGACCTCGCTGGTTCTAGCGGACCTGTGGCGATTATTAAACATCCTGATGTGCGGCGTATGTTGATGTCAATGCGCTCGCAAACGGAGGCTGCGCGCGCATTAGCATATTTGGCAGCGAGCCTGAGCGATCTTGCGCACCATCACGCTAATGAGATGATAAGACGCGAAAATCAGGCAATTTATGAGTACCTTGTGCCGATTGTCAAAGGGTGGTCTACAGAAATGTCGCTTGAAGTGACCTCGACGGGTGTGCAAGTGCATGGCGGCATGGGCTTTATCGAGGAAACTGGCGCAGCACAGCATTACCGTGATGCGAAGATTTTGACTATTTACGAAGGCACGACTGCGATTCAGGCAAACGATTTAGTCGGCAGAAAAACGTATAGGGATGCTGGTGCTGTCGCTAAGCAAATCCTGGCGAAGGTACGCGAAACAGAAAACGAACTTAAGGTGAGTTCATCGAGTAATTTGCAGGCAATTCACAAACAGTTGTCGGCCGGGTCAACGGCTTTGGAAGAGGTGGTCACCTTCGTTGTTAATAATTTCAAGACTGATATAAAGGGTGTATTCGCGGGTAGCGTGCCATATTTAAAGTTAGCAGGAATCGTCTTAGGTGGTTGGCAAATGGCGCGCGCTGCAATCGTTGCTGAACGGAAGATTGCAGCGGGTGAGGGTGATGTTAATTTTTTACAAGCCAAAATTACAACAGCAAGATTTTTCGCTGATCATATTTTGTCTGCAGCTCAAGGCTTACAGGCGTCGATCGTTAGTGGTGCTGTTGGCGTGCTGGAATTGCCTGAGGATCAATTCTGAGAGACTTCTTGCCAGCATTTAAGACTTTTTGGAACCGCTGGGCATTGAGTCTAGGGAAGTCATTTAACCATAGGCTCCGCCCGTGTATAGCAAGTCAAATCCGCGTGCCAGCACGGCAATCAAGCCGGTGGCACCGGCGGCAAGATTAAATACCAAAATCAGCGCAATGGGCCACTGGGTGTCATTTTTCTGTTCTACGTCGGAGTTGTACTTTTGATCCCATTTATCGTCTGGCATAAGGCCTAGGACAAAAGTTTCCAAAACCGCGACCAGCGCTGAAATAATAAGCGGGCTTGCCGTAATAAATAGCGGTAGGTTAAAGAAAAGCTTGGAATAAAAAAATGTCGCAGGAAGGGAAGCAAAATGTAGCCAACCCCATCGATCTCGCGCACCCGCGAGGTAAAACCGATGTGCGCCAAGCCAACCAAAAACGCACGCGAGCAGGGTTGCGAGGGTCTTGCTTTTGAACGAGTTTTTCATATTTCTTAAGTAATAAGTGCGTTTTGGAACGACGTTCGGATTGAAATGATGAGTATGGCGTAAGTCTAACTTGGAAGTGGCCTTGTCGTTTGAGTACTTCTTTCAGGAAAGAGATTCTCTACTTGCGAACAACGTGTTCCTACGCTATAATTTGCGGCTTTTTCCGTCTTTAGAACCTTTTTGGAAATATTATGGTCGTTATTCGTTTAGCTCGTGGTGGTGCAAAAAAGCGCCCTTTTTACAATATCGTTGCAACTGATTCTCGTAATCGTCGTGATGGTCGTTTCATTGAGCGCATTGGCTTTTACAATCCAATCGCTACAGGAAACGCAGAAACAATGCGTATCGCTGCAGATCGTCTGGCCTATTGGCAAGGTGTTGGTGCACAATTGTCACCAGCTGTTGCTCGTTTAGTTGTGCAATCCAAAGCTGCTTAATTCTCCGGTAGGTTTGGTCGCGATGTCTGGCCAGAAAAGCTTGCCAAGCGATTTGGTCGATGTCGGCTACATTTCGGGGGCATTTGGTTTGCAAGGGTGGGTGAAAATTCACCCTTACTCGTCATCGGCAGGAGCGTTGCTCGGGGCGAAGGAGTGGTGGTTGGCGATGCCGGCTTCAACTGAGCCGATTCTAATGCAGCGTTTGTCGTCAAAGCATCAAGGTGACGGTGTTGTTGCGAAACTTGCGGAAGTCGTTGATCGAAGCGCGGCGGAGAAACTCAAGGGTGCGGTTGTAAAGGTCTCGCGTAGTGATTTTCCCGCTCTGCCTGCGGACGAATTTTATTGGCTGGACTTGATTGGCCTAGAGGTCACGAATTTGCAAGGTGATCGCCTCGGCACTGTTCGAGGGCTCATGGATAACGGTGCTCATCCAATTTTAAGAGTTGCTGACGAATCTGTTGCTGAGCAAGACTTGAGTCGGCACGAGAGGTTGATACCGTTTGTGGAACACTTTGTGAAAGTGGTCGACCAAACTGCTGGCAAAATTACTGTAGATTGGGGACTTGATTTTTAGTGCTTTTTTCTCGCACTCTTACTCACAATGTTCTTGGTAAGCAGCTTTCAATATGATGCAGTTTGATGTCATTTCCTTGTTTCCTGAGATGTTCGCGGCTATTACTCAGTCGGGAGTGACCCGACGAGCATTTGAGCAGGGAAAGTATCGTGTCAACTTCTGGAATCCTCGTGATTTTACGAGTGATCGACACCGAACCGTTGACGATAGGCCGTATGGCGGTGGTCCAGGCATGGTCATGTTGGCTAAGCCGTTAAAAGCAGCAATCTTGGCTGCCAAAAAGAACCAAGCAACAGGAAATGATTCAGCGGTGTGCAAGGTTATTTTTTTGTCACCTCAAGGTCGTCCAATGACGCACAGTAAGGCTATTGAGTTTTCGAAGCTCTCTAATTTGATTCTGTTGTGTGGGAGATATGAAGCGGTAGACCAGCGCTTGATCGATAATTTCATCGACGAAGAAGTCAGTATTGGTGATTTTGTGATGTCCGGCGGCGAGATTCCAGCGATGGCATTAATGGACGCAGTTATTCGTCTGATTCCGGGTGTGTTAAATGATGAATCGTCAGCTGTGCAGGATAGCTTTGTAAATGGCTTGTTGGATTGCCCACATTACACGCGCCCTGAAGTATTTGATGAAAATTGCGTACCAGCAGTGCTCTTAGGTGGAAATCACGCGGAAATTGATCTTTGGCGTCGGCAGCAGTCATTAAAAGCGAGCTTTGAGAAGCGTCCGGATTTGATTCATTCAGCAAGACAGGGTGGTTTCTTGAGCCAAGCTGATGAAAATTTTTTAAGTAGTTTGAGTTGAGTTGTACCGCCAAGAGTTATATTTTGGTGTTTTTAGAGTGAATTTAATACTTTGTTAAGTTCATATGTTTAATCCCATCCTCTACTGAGCAGGTATTTGAAGCGTCAGCAAGATGGTTCATGGAGTATTTGAAAATGGATTTAATCCAAACATTAGAGCAAGAAGAAATTGCTCGTCTCGGGAAAAACATTCCTGATTTCGCACCCGGTGACACAATTGTTGTCAACGTTAATGTAGTTGAAGGCACGCGCAAGCGCGCTCAGGCATATGAAGGTGTGGTGATCTCACGCCGTAATCGTGGCTTGAATTCCAACTTTATCGTTCGTAAAATTTCTTCAGGTGAAGGCGTCGAGCGTACATTCCAGTTGTATTCCCCATTGATCGCTTCAATTGAAGTGAAACGTCGCGGTGACGTGCGTCGTGCAAAGTTGTATTATTTGCGTGAACGCTCAGGCAAATCTGCACGTATTAAAGAAAAATTGCCAAATCGTAAGGCAGCAGCTGTAAAAGCCTAAGTCTTGTCAGTTTGGTGCAAAAAAAGGGATGCGTAGCGTCCCTTTTTTATTTGTAAAAATCAATCTCTAATTGTTGTTTTCATTTGCCGTGAGCCTAACATTCAATCCGCAAGCGTTACCCAGTGAACCGATCAAACGGCCTCGCGCTGTGCCCAGCGAGTTCTTGACTGCTGAAGCATTGCGCATTCGCTTCAAGAAAGATGTGCCTTGGATGCCGGAGAAAACAGATGAACATCAATTATCAACAAGCACCTTTATTCGACCTGCTGCGGTACTTATCCCCTTAATAATTAAAGATAATGGCTTGCATTTATTGTTGACGCAGCGCGCTGCACATTTACACGATCATCCTGGGCAAATTAGCTTTCCAGGTGGGAGATACGAAGAAGCTGATCGCAATAGCGTCGAAACCGCCTTGCGAGAAACATTTGAAGAAATTGGCATACATCGTACACATATCGATGTCATTGGTTCTTTGCCCCAGTATCGTACCGCGACAGGCTATGATGTAACGCCAGTGGTTTCGTTGGTTAAGCCGGGATTTGAGGTGAAAATTGACTCTTTCGAGGTCGCGTCAATCTTTGAAGTGCCCTTAGCATTTCTTATGAACGAAGCCAATCATCAGTTGAGAAAAATAGAACTTCCCAATAACGCTGGTAAAAGGACCATTTATGCCATGCCTTACGAAGATCACTTTATTTGGGGCGCAACAGCGGGCATGTTAAGAAATTTGTTTCACTTCTTAAGCGCCGCAGAACACATTCGTTAAACGCATGTCTTGGCTTGTACTGCCAAACATGCTTCAATCTCTGGTCAATTCAGTTTACACTTGGCACTTCTGCTTGACTGCCATCGCTGACCGCCAACCGTATCGAAAACAATATGACCTTCCTTTCTATTCTTCTCGCACTTCTTATCGAGCAATTGCGACCTTTGCGAGTCGATAACCCTGTTTACCTGCAGGTGCAACATTTTGCCGATAAGGTCGAAGGTTGGTGCAATGCGGGCAAGGCAAAACATGGTCGTTTAGGGTGGTGGATAGTAGTCGGGTCACTTACGATACCAACAGCCTTAATTTATTGGCTCTGCCTAAGTTTTAGCCCGTTCGCAGCCTTAGCGTGGAATATCCTGGTGGTTTACCTAACGATGGGTTTTAGGCGGTATAGCCATTATTTTACGTCGATCCAAGTTGCGCTTAATTCAGGCGATGAAGAGGCGGCAAGAAAGTTTCTCGCGGATTGGACTCATAGAGATACGACCGACCTCAGCGTATCGGAAATTTCCCGCATTGCAGTCGAGCGCTCGCTGATGGCTAGCCATCGGAATGTTTTTGGTGTTTTCTTTTGGTTTCTGATGCCTGTGGGACCAGCTTGCGCGATCATGTATCGCCTTGCCGAGTTCTTGGCGCGTACCTGGACGGAACCCGAACATATGCAGAATGAAGAGTTCGGTAAATATGCGCAAAAAATATTTTATTTGATTGATTGGATTCCCGCTCGCCTCACTGCGGTCGCTTTTGCCGTAGTCGGTAATTTTGAAGATGCCGTCTATTCGTGGCGGAATTATGCGAGTCGTTGGAGCGATGAACTCACAGGCATACTCTTATCCGCTGGGGGAGGGGCAATTGGCGTTCGACTTGGTGAACCTGAAAACAAAGCGATTGCACTACAAGCTGATGCTAGCGCAGTTGATGCCGATAGTCTAGGAGTGGAAAGTCAGCCTGGACAAGAAGCAACGCCACGCTCCTTGCAAAGCGCTGTTGGCCTTGTTTGGCGTGCGCTTTTGCTTTGGATGTTGATGTTGCTTTTGTTGTCTTTTGCGGTTTGGCTTTAGCACAAGCATTAAAAAATACGCACAGAATAGCTTAGCTGTATAGGTACCGTTAGACTGCTCAGAAACGAAAAAACGTCACATTACCCTCAGGGTAATTGTGACGTTTTTTTTCACGCAGGGTTACTGTGCTTTTTTTCTAGCAATAGCAATCGTAGCAAGGCCAAGAGCTAACAGAAGCGCGCTTTGCGGTTCAGGTACTTGAACTGGTGCCAAGCGAACGCTCAAGTTTGGTCCCCAGACAGCGTTTTCAATATCAGAACCTGTGGTCGCACCAGCATCAAAAACCGCATTGTTACCTGTTGTTGCTGAATACGAATAGCCGAGATAGGTAATCAAAGGATTCACGGTAAATTGCTGGACGCCAAAGGTGTAGTTATCACCTGTGCTATTCCCGATCAAGCGGTATGTGTTTCCCGCAAATAATGTGATGGGGTTAATGCTGCTGTACCTAAAATTGCCCAGCAATGTGTCAGTCGTATCGACGACGGTTTCTGCTAGTTTCGCACCGTTGATCGTGAACAAAGCGACGTTATGGGCTGCTAAAGATGGATCGTCATTAAAGTATGCGAGGGCATCCACAATCAAGGTTTGTTCGACTCGGAAATCGATGCCCAGATCGTAATCACCGAAATTGGCGCTAAAAGTCGGTGTGTCGAATTCAAACGCCGGTGCAAGTTGTGTAGCGTACGAAGGTAGGGCAATGATAAGAGCGAATGCAGCAATGCAGCCACGGCCAAGTTTGACTAGTTTCATATTCTTTCTTTCTAAAAATTTTATCCGTTGTTTAGGTTGGGAAACCATCGAAATGTCTTCTGGTTTCCCTTATCTTCTTTAATCAGCGCAACCCCAAGCCGTTAAATGTATCGACGTTATAGGCATCCCATTCCAAAGCAGGGTTCCAAATTGCTGGAGCGGCAGGCGGAATGCTCCCTTGATTGATATTTGGTTTGCGGCGCAAGGTTTTATTCAAGGTCGTGACAGTTCCATTGATCCATTGTGTTCCAGGATCAAAACCAAGCTGCCCAATTGCATCAATGACGGTGCCATTTTTTTCCAAGGTAATGGCATCATTGCCGTTAAAGTTCGTCACACTAGAAACCAGTTTTGTGCCAACGATGACGGCATTTGGTGTCAGGCTTGCATGCACCAAGGTGAGTGTGCTTCCTGGCGCGATCGTGCCACTCAAAATTTGGCTGTTCGTGGCATTAGTTGTGCCATTGGCGTACAGCCGCACGCGATAAGTGCTTAAATCAATCGCGACATTACTTGGGTTGTAAATTTCCAGTGCCTTATTGTTGCTTGTGCCTTCAACATACTCGCTGAAAAATAATTCAGATCCATTTCCTGGTCCTGGATTTGGTGGGTTCGCAATGTTGATGTTGCCTGTCACTTGCGTGGCGATACCGCCACCATCTGTCAGAACAAGGGTAATGGTGTAAGTACCAGCCGCAGCATAAGTTTTTGACGCGCTACTAGCGTTCGTTGCCAGTGTTTGTGCACCAAGGCCATCACCCCAATCAACGGCGAGATTAGCGGGGTTTGCATAGGCTGCAAACGTGCTAACAATATTGTTGATGCTAACAGGCGTGCCAGCTTCACCCGTGGTGGGGAAGTCTGCACTTAAGCGAGGAACAGGAACAACCGCATCCGGATTGAGACTCAAACCGACAAGGACAGGATCATGGTCAGACGAACGGAAGGGCGTGACTGCGTAGCGATCATTGGTTTTAAATTCTGTGTTGTAATCCAAGACTTCGGGTTCATCAGCATTCACATGCCATACCGTCACACTGCTCACTTGCGTTTTTAAATTGCTGCTAGCAAATGCATGATCTAAAGCACCCGTTTCACCATCGAAGACATACGAATAGCGTTCTGATCCCGGTAATCTACGCAAGAGACTTTCGAAGTTGCCCGCCTCAAGATTTGCTAAAGGATCTTCGTTTAAGTAGGAGTTGAAATCGCCCACCATTAAGACATCGTTTTCTCCTGAAGTAGCGGTTAAACCAGCGACCCAGTTCTTTAACGCATTTGTTTGCGCGACCCGCGCCACGTTCCAGCAACCTTGGCCATAATCACGGTTCACGTCATTGACACCATTTGGACATGAGCCTTTGCTCTTTAAGTGATTGACGACGAACCAAAAATTTCCGTTGTTATTTGTTGCCGCAAAGCGTTGCGCCACTGGTGGGCGAGAACCGCCGTCCACATTGAAACCAGGGTCTGTCGGTACTACGGCAATGCCGATTGGTGTGACTTTGCTGGGCTTATAGATGATTGCGACTTTGATTTGATCTGTCCCTGGCTTGCCGCTATTGATGAAGTTGTAGGTATTTGCGCCAACTTTTGCGTTTACCGCGTTGACTAAGTCGCCAATGGTAGTCGTCGCGTTATTCTCAATTTCCATCAAACCTAAAACGTCCGCATTCAAGCCCGCGATGGTTTCAACGATTTTATTCTTTTGCCGCGTTAGTTCTTCTGGTGTATTTGCGCCACGCTGATTCAAGGTTGTGAAGTAGTTCAAAACGTTCAAGCTGCCCGCAGTGAGTGAGCCCACCGTTGGTGCAGGCGCGCTAGGGCGCGGATTACTTGGCGTAAAACTCGGTTGCTGTGTTGGTTGAATGCGGTAGCTGCCAAAACCCCAAGTCAAAATACCTTGTACGTTCTGAACCGTGTCTCCAACCCGACGCGTTCCCGTGTTATCACTTGCTGACAAATAGGGTGTCGGATTTGGGTTTGAAGGTGAAGCGCCGTCATCAAGAATAATTTTTGAACGCACATTCAACGACGCATTGGCAATTGCATCATTACTGGTTGGATTGCTATACGGTTGAAACAATCGTGTCGGCGCGACGATCATTTCGCCGAACTGGCCCAAATCATGTACGTCGTTGACGACTAGGCTCTGGTTGAACTTAACCAACATGCCTTCATATGCCTCTAAGTCACTAGCGTTGGCAACCGGCAGTGTAATTACTACGGGCTTGATGGTAATGCCCGTTCCGCAAACAACGACCTCACTCAGTTGGCTGATTTGCGTCAATGTTTTCGTGTCAGCCGCGGCGGACTTATATTCTTCAACAGTGCCGCTAACTTGAACATAGTCGCCTGCTTTTACCAAATTGGTATTGGTTGGCGCATAGACAAAAATACCCTCAGATGTTTTGGGATCTTTATCAACTAAAACTTGCTGGATATAAAATCCGCGAAATTGATTCGCCGCTTGAAAATCGCCAGTAACAACGCCGCGCAAAGTCACTTTCTGACTCAATAACGGACTTGTTTCACCATTACCTTGAACTTCATTCACAGCGCGAAGCGTATTCGACGCTGCGGGGCAGGTAGGCAAACTTGTCGGAGGCACTAAAAATTGTGGCGTGAGGCTTGTTTGTTTTTCCTGTGATTCGCCAATGCCAGCTCCGCCGCATGCGCTTAAAAGCATGACGGAGGCAGCAACACTGAAGAAAGATAAACCTCGAATGATATTTGTGCTTTGCGATTTACTTGTTTTCTGCTGATGAGGCGAATCAAGTTTAGTGCACAAGCTTCTCTTTATACGAACCATGTCTTCTCCTTTAGTTATAAAAGTGCAAGGAGTCTAGGTTTGTTTAGTGACAACTAGATGACAATGTCAATTTTTAAAGAAAAAAGCGACATGCGAAGGAATGCTTTCTGTTAAAAGAACTCATGGACAGAGGGAATCTGTAATGAGCTTCAGACTAAAGAGCAATACGCTATAATTTTGTTGGGGTTCGCAAGCCATTGTTCCCTGCGTTAAGCGAGCGAGTTTGCAAGAATCTTCACGCAAGCTGATCTGAATCCTTATCCACATAAAAAACAGCCCACGAACGCACCACCTTATGGTTGAACCTATCGAAGAGTTAAAGCCCAACGCTGACGAGTTTTTCGTTAAGGGCGTGACAAGCAACGGAAAACAGTTTCGCCCTAGCGATTGGTCCGAGCGGCTTTGTGGCGCGATGTCTTGTTTTAGTCCAGAAGGTGGGCGGAATGCGCACCTGAAGTATTCGCCTTATGTACGGCCCATTTTATTGGGTGACGTGCGCTCAGTTGTTGTGAGCTTAGCACTGCGCGAGATTGAACCTTTGGCTTACCACTTTGTGTTGAGCTTCGCCAAGGACAATGATTTACAAATCATCCGGCCGTAAGAAAGAAGTTAAACCTATCTACAACACGGTTGAATGCAATTGGTTTGGTGCGAGAAGATAAAAGCAATCGAAAGGAAGCATGGCGCAAATTTATTTAGTGAGGCATGGCCAAGCGTCGTTTGGAAGCCAGAACTACGATCAACTCTCTGAAAAAGGCATGCTTCAGGCGCGTGCTTTAGGCTCATGGTGGGCAACGCGACATTTGCAAATCGGCAGGGTCGTGACAGGCGGAATGCAGCGTCATCGCGAAACGGCAGAGGCTTGCATGGCCGCGTATGCCCAATTACCCATCGACCCGTCGGGCGTTAGCGTACAGAATGAATCTTTAGTTGGCAGTAACTTGCCTGAGTGGCAAAGTGATTCGGGCTTAAACGAATATCATCACCACGAAGTGTTGGCGCGCCATGTTCCTGCATTTGACGACCCCGCTGCGGTCAAGCGTTTTTTAATCGACACACCAAACGGTAAGTATCGATTCCAGGAAATTTTTGCCGAAGCAATCGCTCGCTGGCTTTCGGGGCAGCACGACGGCGATTATACGGAGACGTGGCAGGACTTTCGCGCTCGTTGCGTGCACTCGTTGCAACGTCAAGTTGTACAAAGTGACGGTAAGAAGAATATTGTGATTTTCACGTCCGGTGGCACTATTTCAGCGATTTGCCAATCACTATTGGGTTTTCCAGATGAAAAATTTGCTGAATTAAATTGGTCCTTAGTGAACGCCGGTGTGACACGATTACATTTGCAGTTTTTGCCCCACGCGAGCGAGGAACCGCGACTTGCTTTGAGCTACCTGAATAATTTCTCACACTTGGAAGTCTTAAATCAAAGTGAGATGATTACTTACGTGTAACGGGCTAGGTCGTTTTGTCCTTTTTTCTTGCTACCATTTTTTTTCGCTGAAGTTATCGCCATTGTTTACAGACTCGTTTCCAAGTAGATGATTATTAAAATATTTTTATAGTGAGTGCTGCCATGGATTTTCAGTACAGTGACAAAGTCAAAACTTTGCAAGCCCGTTTGACGCAGTTTATGACGGATTTTGTCTATCCTAGCGAACAGGTCTTTTTCGGGGAAATTGAAGCAAACCGCGCAGCAGGAAATGCTTGGATTCCAACGAAAATTGTTGAAGAACTTAAGCAAAAAGCGCGCGCCGCCGGATTGTGGAATTTGTTTTTGCCACAGTCAGAATTAGGCGCAGGACTGACCAACTTGGAATATGCCCCGCTGTGTGAAATCATGGGTCGCGCAGTTTGGGCGCCAGAAGTCTTTAACTGCTCAGCGCCAGATACAGGCAATATGGAAGTGTTTGCCCGTTACGCGAGTGCAGAACTACAGGAGCAGTGGCTAAAGCCTTTACTCAATGGCGAAGTACGCTCATGTTTTGCCATGACCGAACCCGCCGTGGCTTCATCCGATGCCACCAACATTGAATCGTCCATCGTACGTGATGGCGATGCGTATGTGATCAATGGTCGCAAATGGTGGTCGTCCGGCGCCAATGACCCACGCTGTAAAGTCTTCATTTTTATGGGCAAGAGCGATCCGCATAACCCGAATCGGCACCTACAACAATCCATGATTGTCGTACCGCGCGATACCCCCGGCGTCACGGTGTTACGCGCATTGCCCGTGTTTGGTTATGACGATGCACCGCACGGTCATGGTGAAGTGTTGTTTGAAAATGTGCGGGTACCCGCTTCAAATATGTTGCTCGGTGAAGGCCGTGGTTTCGAAATTGCGCAAGGGCGTTTGGGGCCGGGTCGGATTCACCATTGCATGCGTTTGATAGGCTTAGCGGAACGCGCATTAGAAGATATGTGCAAACGCTCCTTGAGCCGCGTCGCATTTGGCAAGCCCGTGGCGGAGCAGGGTGTGACCTTAGAGCGCATTGCCAACGCCCGTATCTTAATTGATCAAGCGCGTTTCCTAGTCTTAAATGCCGCACAAATGATGGACACCGTGGGCAATAAAGCTGCAGCAAAGGAAATCGCCATGATTAAAGTGGCGGCACCCAATATGGCTTGTACCGTCATTGATTGGGCGATACAGGCTCATGGCGGCGCAGGTGTCTCGAATGATTTCGGTTTAGCCTATGCCTATGCGCAAGCAAGAACTCTACGCTTGGCCGATGGCCCTGATGAAGTCCATCGTAATCAGATCGGCAAGATGGAACTGCACAAATACAAGACCGCAGCACACTAGCGTTGTTATTCCATTCCAAAATCAATCGTGTCGTTGTTGCCTTCGCCTTGCCGTGCTGCGGCACTGTCTGCGGCTCATCGCCTAGACACTATTGATTTGGAAATGGAATTACGTTCAACGACTATAAAAAAGCCTCAGAAAACATCATTTTCTGAGGCTTTTTTTTCAACTGATTATTTCACTCTAACGTATCCCAACCATTCCTTTAACAGAATTGATTAGCTTCATCGGGTCATAGGCGCGGCCGTCTTTAATCACCATCT
>CAYPNW010000014.1:0-22960 GCA_964411965.1 uncultured Burkholderiaceae bacterium | reverse complement strand
AATGGCGCGGGCGAGGGCTAAGCGTTGGCGCTGGCCGCCAGAAAGTTTTTGACCACGTTCGCCTATGCGCGTGGCAAATCCGAGGGGCATTTTTTCAATGAATTCCATCGCCTCTGCCGCGATCGCTGCCTCGGCGATCGCTTCGTCACTAATGCCACTAAGGCCATAAGCGATATTTTCAGCAATGGTGCCATCTGTTAAGAAACTGTCTTGCGCCACATAGCCAATTGCTCGTCGTAGGTCTTGTAATTTGATTCCATCTATGGGGAGTCCATCTAAGCGAATTTCACCAGATTGCGCGGAGTAGAAACGCAAGAGAAGTTTTACCAATGTAGATTTCCCCGATCCTGTAGAGCCAACGAAGGCGACAGTTTTACCCGCTGGTATTGTCAGGGTGATGTCTTGCAGGGTAGGGCGGTCAGCGTAGGCAAAGTTCAGTTGGGTGAACTGCAATGCACCTTTGACGTCTTCGACTCGCAGTGCTGCACCGTCGTAAGAAATATTGATCGGTGTGTTGAGCAAATTCATGGCTCGGTCGATGGCCGACATGGAGCGCTGATACATATCGGCGACATCCGCAAGACCTGTTAGTGGCCATAGCAAACGCTGCGTTAAAAATACCAGCACTGAATAGGCACCCACTGCTAATTCGCCATGCAGGGTAAGCCAGCCACCGTACACCAAGGTGGCAGTGAAGCCCGCCAAAATTGCCATACGTATGACAGGTGTAATCGCAGCACTTACGGCGATTGCGCGTGCGTTTGCCATGCGATATTGGTCACTTGCTTCGCCAATATGTTTTGCCTCAAAGTTCTCCGTAGCAAATGCCTTAATGGTCGCAAGCCCCAACAGGTTGTTGTTGAGACGAGCGCTGACATCACCTGCTGCTTCACGCACTTCCGCATAGCGCGGTGCCAAGCGTTTTTGGAACCAAAAAGCGCCAAACAAAATGGCGGGCACGGGCAGCAGAGAAATTAGCGCTAATGAAGGTTGGAGGGCGAAAAATACCGCCGACACCATGATAGAAGAACAAACGACTTGGATGATCTGATTCGCGCCGCCGTTTAAAAACCGCTCCATTTGGTTGATGTCTTCATTTAAGATCGACATGAGATTGCCAGTGCGTTGATTTTCGAAGTAAGCCATTTCCAACTTTTGGACATGACTGTAGGTGTCTAAACGCAAATCGTGTTGCAGATTTTGCGCAAGTTTGCGCCATTTTAAAGACAGCAAATACTCAAACCAGGATTCGCCAAACCAAATTAAAGCGTTCAATACGCCTAGCAAAATCAGTTGATGCCAGGTGTCGGTAATGCCAAATCCGCCTAGAACTTTTTTCGCTAAAAAACTTTTGTCGCCATTCACCACAATATCCACAGCGACACCGATGAGCACTTCTGGAAGGACGTCAAAAAATTTATTGAGGATCGAGTAAAGCGTCGCTAAGCGAAAATCGCGCTTGTATTTGCCCGCGTAGGTCAGTAGCTTTTTGAGCGGGTGAACGCCTATGAGAGTGTGTGCGGGTTTTGTCATAATTTGTTATACAGCCATAAGTATTTATGCATAGCGCCTATAAATAAAGCGCAAAAGTAGGTATTTTTAACGATACTGGCATTTTTTTTATTAATGAAACTAAACGGTACGATTTTCTTTAGATTAAAAATCGGTGCTAGAAGTAAAGCTTAGCTTTCATTCGCAACAAAACTGCCTCAAGAATGCATCTGCCATCGCCACAAATCCTAATAGAAAATCTCGCTTACACAACATTGTGGTTGGCAAAAAAACAAAAAACCTCTGCCATGAGAGGTTCTTTGAAAGTTGCAAATTGGTTTGTTGAACAAAGTTCTAAATCACTCTTCGCGGCGTAAATGCGGAAATAAAATCACGTCGCGAATATTGGGTGAGTCAGTAATGAGCATCATTAAACGATCTATACCAATGCCACAGCCACCGGTAGGCGGCATGCCATATTCCAATGCGCGGATATAGTCTGCGTCGTAGTACATAGCCTCTTCATCGCCAGCGTCTTTGGCGGCAACTTGCGCACGGAAGCGTGCTGCTTGGTCTTCCGCATCATTTAACTCTGAAAAGCCATTAGCAATTTCGCGACCAGTCATGAAAAGCTCAAAGCGTTCCGTAATGCCCGGCACCGTATCGGACGCCCGGGCTAAAGGCGACACTTCCGCTGGGTAGTCAATAATGTATGTAGGTTCCCACAATTGTGCTTCGGCCGTCTCTTCAAACAGCGCTAATTGCAATGCGCCTAAACCAGCGTTCGCGAATGGTTTAACACCAAATTTCTTTAGTTCAGCTTTAATGAAATCAGCATCGTTTAGTTGGTCAACCGTGTAATGCGGCGCGTATTTGTTAATCGCACCAACGATAGTTAATCGTTGGAAGGGTTTGGCTAAATCAAGTTCCCGTCCTTGGTAAGTTAACACCGCAGTACCATGCGCATCCACTGCGGCCTTGCGGATGACTTCTTCCGTGAAGTTCATCAACCATTGGTAATCGACGTACGCAGCGTAAAACTCCATCATCGTAAATTCAGGATTGTGTCGCGGTGACACGCCTTCATTGCGGAAATTGCGATTGACTTCAAACACGCGTTCGAAGCCACCCACGACCAAGCGTTTTAAATAAAGCTCTGGCGCGATACGCAGGAACATTTGCATGTCCAAGGCGTTGTGATGGGTAATGAAAGGCTTAGCCGCCGCACCGCCAGGAATCACATGCAGCATAGGTGTTTCAACTTCCATGAAATCATTACTGACCATGAAGTTGCGAATCGATGTCATTGCCGCAGTACGCGCTTTAAACGTACGACGGGTGTCTTCGCTCATGATTAAATCGACATAGCGCTGGCGATATTTGGTCTCTTGATTGGATAAGCCATGGAACTTGTCAGGCAAGGGGCGCAGCGATTTGGTGAGCAAGCGCAATTGCGTGACTTTAATGGTGAGCTCGTCAGTTTTGGTTTTAAAAAGTACCCCGACCACGCCGAGAATGTCACCCAAATCGTAATGGCGGAAAGCTTCCATTTCTGCTTCGCCCGTCTTTTCGCTGGTTACATATAACTGTATGCGCCCATCTGCTTTAGCACCAGATGCGTCTTGCAAGGTGGCGAAAGCGGCTTTTTTGCCAGCTTCGCGTTTTAACATCATGCGGCCGCCGACACTGACTTCGACGTTTAAGGTTTCCAGTTCTTCGCGTGTCTTGTCTGCGTATTGTGCTTGCAATGCCGCGGCTTTGTGAGTGGGGCGAAAATCGTTGGGAAATGCGACACCCGCGGCACGAATGGCATCTAACTTCGCGCGGCGTTCAGCAATAATCGAGTTTTCATCTTGGCTTGATTCTGGCGCAGATTGAGGTGATTCAGACATGGTTTTCTCGGTTGTAAACGATGTTGTAAATGTGGTTGCAAATGAGTTTGCAAATAAGCGATATTTCTTAAGTCGGTGTATTTAGTGCGCAATTTCAATTCGAACTAAACGCCTTGTTTCAAGGAGGCAGCGATGAAGTCATCTAAGTCCCCATCAAGCACGGCCTTGGTGTTGCCCATCTCAAAATTGGTACGTAAGTCCTTAATGCGCGACTGGTCTAGCACGTAAGAACGAATTTGATGACCCCAGCCCACATCGGTTTTGGTATCTTCGAGATTTTGCTTTTCGCTCATGCGTTTGCGTAGCTCTAATTCGAACAATTTTGCCTTCAACATTTCCCATGCTTCAGCACGGTTGCGATGTTGGCTGCGATCATTCTGGCACTGGACAACAATGCCAGATGGCGCATGCGTTAAGCGCACGGCAGAGTCAGTCTTGTTAATGTGCTGCCCACCGGCACCAGAGGCGCGATAGGTGTCGACACGAACATCGGCAGGGTTAATGTCAATCTCGAATGATTCGTCGACTTCAGGATAAACAAACAAACTAGAGAACGAGGTATGCCGACCATTTGCAGAGTCAAAGGGCGACTTACGAACTAAGCGGTGCACCCCTGTTTCCGTGCGGAGGAAGCCATAGGCGTATTCACCTTCTACTTTTAAGGTGGCGGTTTTAATGCCAGCGACCTCGCCGTCGGATTGTTCCAAGATTTCTACTTTGAAGCCTTTGCGTTCGCAGTAACGTAAATACTGGCGCAACAACATGGAGGCCCAATCTTGCGCTTCGGTGCCACCAGCACCCGCTTGGATATCGATAAAACAGTTATTCGGATCCATGGGGTTATTGAACATGCGCCGAAATTCCATGCCTTCGACCATGGTTTTTAGCGTGTTGGCATCGCCTTCAATCGCGATTAAAGTATCTTCATCATCCTCTTCGCGCGCCATGCTGAACAAGTCATTCGCGTCTTTTAAATCGGCATCGATTTTTGTCAGCGTATGAACAATCGCTTCTAAGGATTTTTTTTCTTTGCCCAATTCTTGCGCCCGCTTTGGCTCTTCCCAAACTTTCGGATCTTCTAATTCAGCGTTAACTTGTTCGAGTTTCTCTGACTTGATATCGAAGTCAAAGATACCTCCGAAGTTCGGCTTCGCGCGTAGTGAGATCGGCGAGCAAGTTGGCAATGCTGTTAAGGTGTTCGGCTTCCATGTTTTTCTTTGATGTAATTGAGGGCGAACCCGTGATTATACGCTAGCCGCAAAAGGGCTTCAGGGCATTGAAGGCAAAACCGCACAGGTTTCTTGAGACAGGAGCGTTATCGCGTCGCAAGTGCAAATAACACTTGCGAGCTACCAAACTGAGGTCGTGATCGTTGCTTTATTTTTCTTTTGCTCTTCAAACCATTTTGTTAATTGGTTCTTAAAGCAGGAAGGGCAAATGTGAAATTGCGTTTGTGTTGATTGCCCGCCTTGGGGTAATGATTCCTCTTCTTCAAGCAAGACAGTGGTCAGCGCTTTCTCATTATCTTTGCTGCTCCAATTTTCATCCCAAGCCGATTCTGCACCGCAAACATCACAGGTCAATTTTTCGAATACTTCTTCGGTGTGCTCCAAAATTAAAACCGTTTTCATATGTTTCATGTGGTTCTCCTGTGAAGTAAAACTAGACAAATAAAATTTCTGCGTCTATCGATTTGTTCATCTTTCTTGTTTGGCTTGTTCACGCTCTAAAAATGAGTGAGTAGGTTGCGGTAAAAACTTATTTTCGCCCTGCCTTATGCGTGCTTGTCTTCGCTGAGCGATAAGCAAGTGGGCTGCGCGCAGCTGGATTTCCAGTGTTCGTGACGGAAGCGCTTACTTTTCCACCCTTACTTGTTTTAGCGATGGCCTGTGGTTTCTTTCCAAAGGTATTCATTTTTGGTGCAGTTTTCCGTCGCTTTTGTTCGTCCTCGGTGGCGATCACTGTGGGTATAAACGGTGCTTTTGGAGAAATTAAATGCTTAGCGCTACTGCCGATCAAATCGCCGCGGCCCATACGTAATAGGCCTTCGCGGACTATTTCCCAGTTTTCTGGTGCGTGATAACGCAGCAAGGCTTTGTGGAACTTTCGAATTTTTCCCGAACGCGCGGTGTCAACTATTTCTGAATCTTCCGTGACTTTCTTCAATGGATTTTTGCGCGTGTGATACATGGTGGTCGCTAATGCCATCGGTGTCGGCATAAAAGTCTGCACTTGATCTAATTTAAAGTCATTTTTCTTGAGCCAGAGCGCGAGGTTGACCATGTCTTCGTCAGTCGTACCGGGATGCGCCGCGATAAAGTAAGGGATCAAATATTGTTCTTTGCCCGCTTCTTTGGAGTATTTCTCGAACATTCGTTTGAATTCATCATAGGCGCCGATACCGGGCTTCATCATCTTGGAAAGCGTGCCTGATTCGGTATGCTCTGGGGCGATTTTTAGTAAGCCGCCAACGTGATGCGTGACGAGTTCTTTCACATATTCAGGTGATTTGACGGCGAGGTCATAGCGCAAACCGGAACTGATTAGTATCTTTTTTACGCCAGGAACTGCACGCGCTTTGCGATAAAGAGAGATCAATTTGCTGTGATCCGTGCCTAAATTACTGCAAATGCTTGGATAAACACAGGATAAGCGCCGGCATGACTCTTCAATTTTTTTGTCCTTACAGGCGAGTCGATACATGTTTGCCGTGGGGCCACCAAGATCCGAAATTGTGCCTGTGAAGCCTTTTGTTTTATCGCGAATTTCTTCAATTTCACGCAAGATAGATGGCTCAGAGCGGCTTTGAATAATCCGCCCTTCATGCTCGGTAATTGAGCAAAAAGTACAACCCCCAAAGCAACCACGCATGATGTTGATGGAGAAGCGAATCATTTCCCAAGCAGGAATGCGCGCTTTCCCATAGCTAGGGTGGGGCGCTCGCGCATAGGCCCGGTCATACACGCCATCCATCTCATCCATGGCGAGTGGCAACGGGGGTGGGTTGATCCACACGTCGCGCTCGCCATGGGCTTGCGATAAGGCTTTAGCATTGCCTGGATTTGCTTCCAAATGAAACACACGTGAGGCATGCGCATACATGACGGGGTCATCTCTTACTTCTTCAAACGAAGGTAAGCGAATCACCGTTTTGTTATGTTTGTTTCGCAGCATGAGCTGTCTTTCTTCTCGGCTCATGATCCGTATGGCTTGTTGCTTTATGACGTCCGGCTTAGCTTCGACAGGTGGTTCGTTAAGTCCTTTTTCTGTTTCGACGCTGCCTTTCTTGTCATCACACTTGGCGCCCGTCTCGGGTGTCATCGCGTAAGGATTAGTATGCGCTTCGATTTTGCCTGGCGTATCGAGCCTAGTGGAGTGAATCTCCGCCCAATCGGCGTCAGGTAACCAATTTCTTGGCGTCATAAAAGCCGTACCGCGCAAATCGCGAATCGATTTAATTTCTTCTCCCAAAGCGAGTCGATGTGTTAAGTCGACAAGGGCGCGCTCTGCATTGCCAAACAATAAGAGATCCGCCTTGGAATCCGGTAACACCGAACGCTTAACTTTGTCTGACCAATAATCGTAATGCGCGATCCGGCGCAAACTTGCTTCTATGCTGCCGATAACAACATTCACTTCAGGGAAGGCTTCCCGTGCACGTTGCGCATACACGACCACGGCGCGATCTGGTCGCTTGTTGGGGTCACCTTCGGGCGTGTAGGCATCTTCTGAGCGTATCTTTCGGTCGGCTGTGTAGCGGTTGACCATCGAGTCCATGTTGCCAGCAGTGATGCCGAAATAAAGATTCGGCCGGCCAAGTGCCCGAAAGGCGTCCGCCGAATGCCAATCTGGCTGGCTAATAATGCCTACTCGAAATCCCTGATGTTCGAGCAGGCGGCCAACTAAGGCCATGCCAAAGCTAGGGTGATCAATGTAGGCGTCACCTGTAATTAAAATCACATCGCAGCTATCCCATCCCAGCTCATCCATTTCGGCGCGGGACATCGGAAGGAATTTTGCCGCATTGTTCCCACCAACTTCTGGGCGATAACGAGGAAAGGAAAATAAATTTTTTGGTGAAGGATTCATACGCGGGATTGTACTGGAATTGTTACTTTCTCGCCCTAAGGTATTGATATGTAGGAATATTTTTAAAACTTATGTGAAGAAAATCTTATGTGGTTTTAGTAGGGGTGACACTGGGGTCTTCATCCGATTGGTCGTTTTTACTGGTTAAAAAAAGCCATGTTCGTTTCTGCGAACATGGCTTTATTGGTGCTTAACGAGGGATCTAGATACGTCTCTCTTCGCAAAAATTAACGTCCCGCTAAATCGCCCCAAATTTCCTGCAAACGTGCGTCTCTGCGGCAGCTTGTGCGATAAAACTTGTAACGCACAGGATTCTTTTTATAGTAATCCTGATGGTATTCCTCAGCGGGATAAAAGCTTCCTGCGAGTACGATTTCGGTGACAATTGGTTCTTTGAACGGCTTTGATTTTTCAAGTGCTGTTTTAGACGCCAACGCGCTCTTCAGCTGTGCTTCATTGTGGGCAAAAATGGCAGTTCTGTAGGGTGAGCCTCTATCACAAAACTGTTGATCTTTAGTTGTAGGGTCGATCGAGTGCCAGTAATGTTCAAGCAATTTTTCGTACGTAACTTTGCTGGGGTCGTAGACAATTTCAACAGCCTCAGCGTGGCCTGTCGTATGTGACGATACTTGCTCGTAACTTGGGTTGATAGTCTTGCCGCCAATGTAACCAGAGGTTGTTGATATCACACCAGGCACCTTGTCAAAATCGGACTCGACACACCAAAAGCAACCACCGGCAAACGTCGCTTTCGCGGAACTCGACGCCGTGGGTGGCGTCAACGGCTTTGCTGCGGGCGTTTGTGCTATAACGAGACTGCTGAATCCGATCGCAAAAGCGAAGGTCAGCAATTTTGCGCTGTAAGTTAGAAAGGTTTTTTTATTCATGCTGCGCTCACAAACTTCAATGCCACACCATTGTTACAGTAACGCTTTCCTGTTGGTGCAGGACCGTCATTAAACACGTGACCTTGATGTCCTTCGCAGCGTGCGCAATGGTACTCAGTGCGTGGTAAAAACAATTTATAGTCCGTTTTTGTTTGCACGGCGCCAGGAATTGTATCGAAAAAACTGGGCCAACCCGTGCCGCTGTCATATTTCAAGTTCGACGTGAAAAGCGGGAGGTCGCAGCCAGCGCAATGGAATGTTCCTTTTCGCTTTTCCGTATTTAAGGGGCTGGTATGGGGATGTTCGGTATCTTCTTTGCGCAAAACGCTATATTGCTGTGGCGTCAGGCGTTTTTTCCATTCCGCGTCACTTAGGCGCAAAGGAACGATAGCGTTTGATGGAGGGGTTTTAGTTTCACCGGCTGCACTTGCTTGCTTTGCAAGAAAAAGGCCGCCAAAAATGGCCATAAATTGACGTCGCATCATTGTTCAACTCTTTGGTAGTGGGGGTGCTCATCTGTCGCTTTTGCACCTAAAGTCCTTACAGTTATGGCGCCGATGGTATAAAGACAAAAAGGAGCCTGAAGCTCCTTTTTGTATCGCAGCAAGTTGAATGCTTAGAATTTGTGACGCATACCGATCTGGAAAGTACGGCTCTTACCACCTGGATTCAATGTGTATCCACCTGGTGCGCTAGCAGCGCCAGCAGCATATTGTCCAAGTTTTGAATTGTCGATATAAGAACCAACCAAATAAATGTCAGTGCGTTTTGACAAGTAATGGTCATAACCAATTGCATACTGTGTTGGATCAGAATCGGTCGCAAGTTTGTCATTTGTGTAACTTATAGACGCCATTAACTTACCGCTACCCAATTTGTACTGTAGACCGCCGGTGTAGCTGTCAGCATTCAATTGGAAGTTTTGGCGTAAATTTGCCTCAAATGTGCCACGTAATGCTGTACGCAAGGCTAATGGTTGCGCTGCCAAAGTTGGTGCAATTGCCGCATCCCAAACTTGCGCCAAAATTAACGGTACAACAACTGAGTTTGTGTTTCTCATATTCAAGTATCCAGCGAAAAACTTGAATGAGTCAACTTCGTATGAACCACCAGCGACGGTCGAAATCAATCCGGCGTTGCCCACTTGGTCTTGACCATTTGCGTAGCCAATACCTAAATCAAAGCCATTGGCTTTGTATTTGATGTGTCCAGAGTAGAAACGTTTGTCAAGGCCCAAATAACCAGAATTTCTGAAGCCATACATCAAGGCCAAGGAGAAGCCGCTTGGGTGAACAATACGGTATTGAACGGATTGGTCTGAGCGAATGGCGATACCTGTTGTGATAAAGCCACCAGTTCCGAACGCCACTGAACCCCAGCTACCTGCAGTGCCCACTTCAAATGTATCAGACGCAGCCAAAACTTCATAAGCAGGCGTGTATTGGCGCCCAAGAATAATCGCGCCAACCGGTGTAATCAAGCCAACACTTGCTGTACGATCAAAAATATTACGATTTGGATTGACTAAGGTGCCAGCAGCAGCGGTTCTCAAACCAAGGCGAGTACCGGCAAGCAAGCCAGCGGCTGGCGCTGCGATTGCTGCCGCAGTACGGGCATTTACGTCAGCAATCCCGGTTGGGCTGGCAATGTATGCTGCAGCGGCAGCAGCTGCGGCGGCTGGAGAGGCACCAGCGGCGGTCGCTTGAGCGACAACACCAGCCGAAACGGCTGCTCTAACTGTTGGCAAAGTTGCGGCTGTAAATACAGGCGCAAACGTTAAACCTCGTGTGAAAATAAAATTTTCATTACTGCCGAGGTTGCCAGTTGTGTTGCTACCAGTGTCGAGTTCAACGCGAGCTTCTAAATTGAAGATTGCTTTGAAACCGTTGCCGATATCTTCCACACCCCTAAAGCCAAGACGTGAGCCTTCAGCAATGCCGCTCACCAGACGAGTGCGGGTGCCTTCGCCATTGTTCGTAATGTGGAGACCAGCATCGGCAATACCGTAGATGGTAATGCTTGATTGTGCTAGAACTGGTGCTGCGAAGCAGGCACCGATCAACCCGGCTAATAATTTAGTTTTCATTTAAGTGTCTCGTAAAGTAGCTTTTTTGGATAAAAGAACGTCCGTACTTTTGTACTTCCAATAATATGCCTGTAATTAAAACCCTTGCATAGCGAAGTAGTTGGTTCGATGAGAATTTCTGTCTTTGGTGTTGTAAAGAAGACGCAAAAAATAAACTCGAAGAAATCCTCAAAAAAATGCATTGACGAGCTGCATATTTATTCACTCTATATGCTCAACGAGTAGCTGGATTTTTGTGATGCCTTTGAATTCGTTTGCATCTAGGCGAAATGCGACTTTGACTGGTCCGGCCAAGGAGTCGATATGTCCAAACCAAATCGCATCGTAACGCTCGCCCGCTTTCTCAAGCACTAACTTGGAGTGGCGTTCTTTTAATATGCGCTGCGAAACGATTTTAAATTCGTCGCAAAAAACAGGTGGCGCAAAGCCTTGACCCCAGACTTGGCTGTCCATTAAATCGATGAAGTCCGTTGTGAAATAGGCAGTTTCCAGTGCGCCGTCGGTTTCAATGATGCGTTCTAATTGCTCTTTGTTTAACCATTCTTTGCCCACTTCTTCAAACGCGGTTTGAAAGGCGGCGAAATTCTCGGCCTGAATAGTGAGTCCTGCTGCCATGGCATGTCCGCCGAATTTCTCTATTATGGTAGGTGCGTGTTTTGAGACCAAGTCCAACGCGTCACGCAGATGAAAGCCAGGAATTGATCGGCCAGACCCTTTCATTAATCCATCGCCACCCGGCGCAAATGTGATGGTTGGGCGGTAAAACTTGTCTTTTAGACGAGAAGCCACGATACCGATGACGCCTTGGTGCCATTCTGGGTCAAACACCGTAATGGTGTGGCTCGTCGTGCTCTTAAAATCATCCAAATGCAGCAACGCTGCATCTTGCATATCCCGCTCAATCTCTTTTCGGCTTGCATTGATATGATTGAGCTCTTGCGCTATTTGCCAAGCGCGCCCTTCATCGTCGGTGGTTAAACATTCAATACCCAATGCCATATCCGCTAAGCGACCAGCAGCGTTAAGGCGCGGTCCAATGGCGAAGCCAAGATCAAACGGACTGGCGTTTCGGGGCTCTCTTCCTGCGACGCGAAACAATGCGGCAATACCTGCATTCATGCGGCCAGCCCGCATCCTTTGTAATCCTTGTGCTACCAAAATACGGTTATTCGCATCAAGTTTCACGACGTCGGCGACTGTTCCTAAGGCTACTAAATCTAGCAGTGTATCGAGTTTCGGTTGGGAAATTTGATCGAACACGCCGCGTCGTCGCAATTCAGCGCGCAGCGCCAATAAGACATAAAACATGACGCCGACACCGGCTAAATTCTTGCTGGGGAACGTACAAGCGGTTTGGTTTGGATTAACGATCACGCTTGCCTTGGGTAGGGACTCGGCCGGGAGGTGATGGTCGGTGATTAATACTTTCACGCCGCTCGCATTCGCGGCCGCAACGCCCTCTATGCTGGCAATGCCATTGTCCACGGTGACAATGATATCGGGTGATTTTTCCTTAATTGTCAGCGCGACGATTTCTGGTGTTAATCCATAGCCATATTCAAAGCGATTCGGCACGATATAGTCCACATCGGCACCCATCATACGCAGGCCGCGCAAGCCCACCGCGCACGCTGTTGCGCCGTCGCAATCGTAATCGGCAACGATCACCAAGCGCTGTTTTTGGGCAATTGCATCGGCAAGAAAACTGGCAGCGGCAAGATTATTGTGAAGTTCATGTGGCGCAATTAGCGCGCTTAAATCGCGCTTTAATTCATGCTCGCTTTCAACGCCGCGCGCTGCATATAAACGAGCCAGAACCGGATGCAGTCCGGATTGCCGCAGCATTTCTGATTGTCGAAACGAATACGGACGAACGGCGATTCTGGTCATGGTGTGACGAGTGAGAATAGGGGAGTTATGTCCGGCTTGCGCCAAAACTTCCAGCGATGCAAAGGGTCAGCGGCAAAACAGGCGATTTGTGTGGCGTCGCTTGCAGTGAGTTGGAAGGACGTCACTAGCCCGTCCTGTGCCGCGCCATGCAGTTCTTTAAATAAGGTCTGATCAAGACCCTGCAAACGTTCAAGCCATTGGCCCCAGTCACTGTTGATACTGGGTTCAATTAATGCGTCGCAAAATAATTGCATAGGCGCTTTTGATTCTTGTTTTGCGTTCGCTCCCGCTCGATGCTGAGCGAAAAGCGTCGTATCAGTTTCCACAAAGGTCCAATCTGGACATGGTTTTAACTCACCACTGCCCGCTTCCAACCATACCGAATTTACAGTTATCTGCCCAGCCTCTTCGCGTTCTTGGTTAACTTTGTGCGCGAACCACGCCATTTGTATTTCGTTTTGTAAGCGACGCCATGCAGAAGCTGGTGCGCCTTTAGCCATCCAAATGTCAATATTTCTGCCGCAAGCCATATCCTTTGATACGGTTTCCATCGACGCCCAATCGTCAGCGCGCAGAAACCAGGTTTTTGCATCACCAAACACCAAGGTTTTGCCAGCCTCTTGGCAAAGCGCTGCTGCCGTTTCAAATAGACTTAAGGACTCATTTGGACTGATGTCCGTGCGGCGTTGATCTATCAGTACCAGATGGTCATTCGCGACGTGAAAATGGACAGGAAAAAGCGTGAACCAAAAACCACTAGTCGGCATAAGACCGTATTTTTGCATTTGGTTGTGAGTGCCAATACGGTCAAATTGTTGTTTAAACGGGGTTGCGGTTTCTGCTGAATTTTTATGCTTTGCCAAGGAGATTTGCCCAGTAAGGTAAATTTCATGCGGCAAATGCTGGGAAAATGCCTCAAAATTCTGTCTTACTGCGCTGCGCGTTCGCCTCAACAGTTGTGCAAGATACGGTGCTTCAAGCTGACGCATTAAATCCTGCCCTAAGGCAGCGGGTGGAATACTAAAGGGAAGAAGAAGTTCTACATGGCTCATATCGGCATTGTATGGCAAACTTGCGCCCGACTTCATGTGATTCCATTTCTAAAGCAATCGTGTCGTTGTTGCCTTTGCCTTGCCGTGCTAAAGCACGGTCTGTGGCTCGTCGCCTAGACAGACTTTTTTTGGAAATGGAATTACTTCTGTACTTAATAGATAGAAAAACTTTTTTTGAATTGGTTGTTTGTGAAAAATTTTCCCTTTGAATGGCTAGTTGGTCTGCGCTACACGCGCGCCGGGCGACGTAGTGGTCGCAACAGTTTTATCTCCTTTATTTCAATGATTTCCATGGGGGGCATTGCGCTAGGCGTTGCCGCTTTAATCGTTGTGTTATCGGTCATGAATGGCTTTCAGAAAGAAGTGCGAGATCGCATGCTTTCTGTGCTATCCCATGTGGAGGTGTTTGATGTGACTGGCACGCTGGCAAATTGGCAGGCAACAGCTGGCGAAGCGCAGAAAAACCCCGCCGTTATTGGTGCAGCGCCTTATGTCGAAGCGCAAGCACTGATAGTGCGCGAAGATGTCATGCGTGGCGTGGTGTTGCGCGGCATCATGCCTGCTGAAGAGCCAAAAGTTTCCGACGTCGCAAAAAAGATCAAAGGGGGTAACTTGGATGATTTGCGTGACGGCGAGTTCAATATCATTCTTGGTGCTGAATTGGCGCGTGGCTTGCACGTACGTAAAGGCGACAAAGTGACGCTAGCCGCGCCCGAAGGGCAGTTAACGCCGGCTGGCATGGTGCCGCGGCTCAAAGCGTTTAACGTCGTTGCGGTATTTGAAGCGGGACATCAAGAGTTTGATGCGGGACTTGCATTTATTCATATCAACGACGCCGAGAAGTTTTTTCGGCAAAATGGCCCGTCGGGGTTGCGTCTGCGGCTTAACGACATGCTCAAGGCGCCGCAAGTGTCCAGAGAGTTGGGACGGAGCTTAAGGGGTGATTTGATAGCGCGAGATTGGTCGCAGCAAAACAGTAATTACTTTGCCGCCGTGAAAATAGAAAAGACCATGATGTTTATTATTTTGAGTCTCATTATTGCGGTCGCTGCATTTAACTTGGTCTCCACCTTAGTAATGACAGTGACTGACAAGCAAGCAGATATCGCCATTCTGCGCACGCTCGGCGCATCTCCTTGGTCGATTATGAAAATTTTTATGATTCAAGGCTCTTTAGTGGGTTTCTTGGGCGCGGGCTTGGGTGTGGCAATTGGATTGTCGCTGGCGCTGAATGTGGATGTCATCGTGCCATTCATCGAGCGCCTATTGGGCATACAGTTTCTCAACAAAGAAGTGTATTTCATAAGTACGGTGCCATCAGATGTTCGTTCTGGCGAAGTCTGGGTGATTGGGATGATAGCGATTGTGTTGGCTTTCCTTGCCACGCTTTATCCAAGCTGGCGCGCTGCGCGCGTTAAACCTGCCGAGGCATTGCGTTATGAATAAAATTAAAACCACCCAAGCCGTTCTCTCTTGCGCCAATCTTAGTAAGACTTTCACGCAAGGTTCGTATGCAGTGAAGGTGCTCGAAAATATCAAGTTCGCCGTTAATGCGGGTGAGCGTGTGGCCATCGTTGGTGCTTCTGGCTCAGGTAAGTCAACACTCTTGCATTTATTGGGTGGGCTTGATACGCCCAGTGGCGGTTCGGTCAGCTTGCAAGGCGAGGATTTCGCTCGTTTAGGCGAAACCGCGCGGGGCGATTTACGTAATGCGGCGCTTGGATTTGTCTATCAATTCCATCATTTGTTGCCTGAGTTTTCTGCCCTAGATAACGTTGCGATGCCTTTAATGATTCGGCGCGTTAAGCGTACTGATGCACAAGCGGCGGCGCGAGAAATCTTAACGCGCGTCGGTTTAGAGCATCGATTTAGCCACGTGCCAGGTGAATTGTCAGGTGGAGAGCGCCAACGCGTTGCACTTGCACGCGCTTTGGTCACGCAACCGGCATGTGTATTGGCAGATGAGCCAACGGGAAACTTAGATCGAACAATTGCCGAACAAATTTTTGAGTTGATGCTCGAACTTTCGTCGACACTAGGGACGGCATTTGTCATCGTCACGCATGATAGAGACTTAGCAAAGCGCTGTGATCGTATTTTGCAACTGACAAAAAATGGTTTGACGGCGGCTTAAAAACGTAATGTGGTGTTTGAAGCGCCGATTCTGTAGAGGGAAATAATGAGATGCAATGGCAAAGCTTGAGTTTATTTGCGACACCTGTGATTAAGATTCAAATCCCTGGCTATCTACAAGCACGGGATTTCTTTTTCGAGCGAATTAATCAACAGGTCGATGCGGCAAAGGTAAGAAAAGAGCATAACCACATTACCCATTACTTTTCGGAGTCGAATGTGTTTAAGGCGTTTCCTGAGCTTGCTTGGCTTAGTGATGAATTAGAAAAAGCGGGTACTTTTGCCTACTGCGAACTGTTGAATTATAGGAAGTCGCGCGACCTCAAATTGACCAATGCATGGTTCAATTTATGTGACGTCGGTGGCGTACAAAATCGCCACAGCCACGCGAATTGCCGATTAAGCGGCACGCTGTATCTCAATACCGACGGCAACACACGCATACGTTTTATGCATCCGCTGAGTACTAGCAGCATGCACACCGAGATTTACGATCAACCATCCGAAGACGACAACCCTTATGGTCTCGGCTTCCACTTCCCGTTTGTTGATGTTGCCGTGCAGGCGGGCGATTGTTTATTTTGGCCGTCCCAACTTCACCACGGCTATGACACTAACAAAACCCCCAATCGCTTGAGCCTTTCATTTAACTTGATGCCGCAGCACATGAACACGATTTATCAGATCGTTTAAAAAACATATACATCTAGTAGTAATATTTCTTTACGCCCATAAAACGGGCGGAAATGGGCTATTTGGAAGAGGATTTTTAGGAGTATATGAGTTTCTTGCGCTTGGCTCGCGCAATTCGGTTAGACCACAGGTCTTCAACGAGGTGCTCGAACTACTCGTCGCCAAATTCTTCCGCGAGATTTTTCCATCCATGCCGTTTGGCGTAAACGCAAAACTCCTCGGGTGCTTCCAACACGATTAATTTTCGGTCTTGCAATGCGGGGTCACTATGGCTGAAGTCGGGTCCTGCGTAGCCTAAACTACGGAGGCGGGCAATGATTTGTCCGACTAGTACTCTGTCTTTATGCAAAGTGTTTTCGATCGCTGCTGCGAAATCGACATACACATCGATGATGCCGTAGCCTTCATCGAAAATTCGAATGCCGCTTATTTGGTGGGTTTGACCCGCCGAGTCGGTCACCTTAAAGGCGCCACATAGTTGTATATCAGTGTCTGAGCTCATAGTCCTAGCATACCAGACTTCAATCTGGAATCTCGAATAGGCGCGTTGTTCACGCTACTGGCACCAAATTCGCAACAAAGTGCCGTAGTGAAATTCCTCCATCATGGTTAAAAATCACATCGAAATATTCTGACTTCAGAAATCGCGAGGCTTTTGCAAATATTCCCAAGGGCTTTTGAAGGCTTGTACAATTCAAACGCTTGCACTTTTGACCTTCAATTCATCTCGTACGGCGTGATAACCGGAGAAAGTAAATTGGCACCAGAACAAAATAAGTCCGCAACGTCGACGCCAAGCCGAAAAATTCCTGCTCGCTACACGACGATCGTTTTTTCATTTTATATGGCAAGTTTGATGGCATTATTTATGTGCTTTGTCATCGTTGGCATCAATACGGGCATACATGATGGTTACTTTGGTCGTGTTTTTCACACGTATCAGTTTGCGATGCCAGTGGCTTTTCTATGTGTGCTCATTGTGCGACCAATTGTGATGAAGTTAATGGCTTTAACGGTGGAAAGACCACCGCTGTAAAGCCCAGCATGCGCGAGCGTACCCTTGCTTTCAGTTTTTACTTTTAGATGTTTTTCTTTTTTTGAAACCAGCCGATCATGAGTCAACAAAATCAGTTTTCCCTCCTCGGCCAACGCCGCTTCGCGCCGTTTTTTTGGACGCAGTTTCTGGGTGCTTTTAATGACAATGTCTTTAAAACCGCGCTGCTCACCATTTTGACGTATGACGCGTTAACCTGGACTAGCATTAAAGTCGAGCTGCTCAACCAACTCATCCCCGCACTGTTCATATTGCCTTACTTTATTTTTTCCGCTACCTCTGGCCAGCTTGCGGACAAATACGAAAAAGGAAAAATGGCGCGCTTAGTGAAGCTTTTAGAAATTGGCATCATGTGTTTGGCAGCGTATGGCTGGCTCTCTCATCAACTGTGGGTGTTGATTGTAGCGGTGGCGGGTATGGGAATTCACTCGACCTTATTTGGCCCGGTCAAATATGCGTATCTACCGCAGCATCTACGCAGCGAAGAACTGGTTGGTGGCAACGGTTTGGTTGAAATGGGTACTTTCGTCGGTATTTTGGCAGGGCAAATCTTAGGTGCGATTTTGATCGTGCATAAGCCATTTGGTGTCGAAATGGTTGCTGGCGGTGCTATTCTCATTGCGATTATCGGCTGGCTGTTGAGCTTGCGTATTCCGAATTCACCAGCACCGGCACCCGATTTGCAAATCAACTGGAACTTCATCACGGAAACAATTCGTAACCTGAGTTTCAGTAAACAAAACCGCCCTGTGTTTCTCTCGCTTTTGGGTAACTCGTGGTTCTGGTTTTATGGCGCGACGGTGCTCGCGCAGTTTCCGCTTTATGCAAAAGATTATTTGCACGGTGATTACAGTGTGTTTGTTCTTTTGCTGACGATTTTCTCTTTTGGTATCGGCGCAGGCTCACTTCTTTGCGAGAAGCTTTCTGGTCATAAGGTTGAAATTGGATTAGTACCTTTTGGTTCAATTGGTTTATCTGTATTTGGCATTGAGTTGTACTTGTCGAGCATGGCGTACACCAATACGGCGGCGGTCGACATGATGAGTTTCCTTCAGCAAACTGGCAGTTGGCGCATTCTTTTTGATGTCGTCATGCTTGGCATTTTCGGTGGCCTGTATGTGGTGCCGCTCTTTGCGTTAATTCAAACCCGCTGCGACCCGGCACACATGTCTCGCACTATCGCGGGAATGAATATCTTAAATGCCTTGTTTATCGTCGTCTCCGCCTTGGCGGCAACCGTCATGCTGCATTACGGTTTAACGATACCGCAGATTTTTTTGGCCACAGCGATTTTGAATATTTTTGTAGCCTTGTATATCTATAGCTTGGTGCCTGAATTTTTACTCCGGTTTGGCGCGTGGTTATTGATTCATACGATACACAGAGTCCGTGGCGTCAACACCGAGGTGCTGCCCAGAGAGGGCGCTGCCGTCTTGGTTTGTAACCACGTGAGTTACTTGGATGCCGTTGTCATCATGGCGTACAGTCCACGCCCGATTCGCTTCGTGATGGACCATCGCATTTTTAAAATTCCATTGGCGTCGTGGGTGTTTAAAACAAGTAAAGCAATTCCTATTGCGCCTGCTAAAGAAGATCCGTGGATTATGGAAAAAGCCTATGTGGATATTGCGCAGGCTTTGCATGAAGGGGAATTGGTTTGTATTTTCCCTGAAGGCAAACTCACCAGCACAGGTGAAATGAACGAGTTTAAAGGCGGCATCATGAAAATCCTTGAGCGCTCACCAGTGCAAGTTTTCCCTATGGCTTTGCGCGGTCTGTGGGGTAGCCTTTTGACGCGTGGAAAAGGCAATCCTTTCCATCGTGCATTCCAGCGTGGACCGTTTTCCAAGCTCGAAATTGTCGTTGGTGAACCAATCACAGCCAGCGATGTGACGCCGCAAATTCTGCAAGAGCGCGTTAACGCTTTAAGAGGCGATTGGAAATAGGCCTCCATCTAATTTGGTTTTGCGCGAGGCAACATTAACAATTTCGGAG
Source organism: uncultured Burkholderiaceae bacterium (assembly GCA_964411965.1). Taxonomy (GTDB): domain Bacteria; phylum Pseudomonadota; class Gammaproteobacteria; order Burkholderiales; family Burkholderiaceae_D; genus Undibacterium. Next base: position 3,698 of record CAYPNW010000014.1, on the reverse strand, counting down.
ATGGGTATGACGCTAAGTACGTTCGGCATTGGGCTTTGGCAAAGATTGTTGCGAACTTCGCTGGCTATACAAATTGAACAGACCCGGCGCAAGTTGATCTTCTTTTGCGCCATAAGTTTGTTCCTGCTCTTACAAGCCTCGGGTACTTGGGCTAGCACTTTTAAGACAAGTGATGTGCCAGAACCGTTGAAGACTTGGATTCCTTGGGCGGTAGACGGCGATGATCGTTTTTCATGTCCGTATTTTTTTAATGATGGTGGGAATCGTCAATGCGTTTGGCCAGGCGTGCTTGATCTGAAATTAGCATCGTCCGGTGGGCAGTTTTCACAAGAATGGCAAGTGGCGCGGGAAACCTGGATTAGCTTGCCGGGAGATGAAAAAAACTGGCCGCAAGAAACCATGGTTGATGGCAAAGCCGCGCCTGTGACTTTGCGCGACGGTGTGCCATCACTCAAGCTTGTCGCTGGCCTGCATCGTGTCACAGGAAGGTTTGTTTTGCAGGCGCTCCCAGAGAGCCTTGCGCTGCCTACTAACGCGGCATTATTGCGTTTGGAAGTAAATGGCCAGGCGGTTGCGCTGCCTGTGCGCGATGAAGAAAATCGCTTGTGGTTGCAACGAAAAGCTGACGCCGAAGGTGAAGAACAGGTGCAAGTGCAATTGTTCCGAAAAATTATCGACGGCGTGCCTGTACAACTAGAAACCAGAATTCAATTAGTCGTGTCTGGAAAGGGGCGCGAACTGGTCATTCCGGCTGCCTTGTTGGAGGGATTTATTCCGAAAGTGCTGCAATCCACGCTGCCATCTGCACTAAACGCCGATGGGAGCTTAAAGGTGCAAGTGCGTGCCGGAAATTGGGACATTAGTTTGATTGCACGACATCCGAGCGCGGTAACAAAAATAAGCTTACCGAAATTGGCGGCAGGCAAAGAAACAATCAAAACTGATCCTTCCGCAGGGGAGGAAGTTTGGGTATTTGAGGCCAATCCTTTGGTGCGCAGCGCGTCAATCATCGATGGCGTAAGTGTTGATCCGCAACAAACTAATTTGCCGCAAGAATGGCGCGCTTTACCTGCGTTCTTGGTTAAGCCGGAAATGGGCTTAACGATAAAGGAAATTCGGCGTGGCGACAGCAATCCCGCACCTGATAAGTTGGCTTTAGATCGTCGGATGTGGTTAAGTTTTGACGGCACAACCATTACCATGAACGACCGTATTCAAGGTGAAATAAGCAGCAGTAATCGCTTTACGATTGCGCCATTTGCCCAGTTAGGCAGAGCGGATATCAATGGTCGCGATCAATTGATTACGCGCGGCGACGATCAATTAGTGGGCTTAGAAGTTAAGCGCGGCACCCTTACTTTAGGCGCAGACAGTATTTTAAAAAATGCGCCTCGCCAGTTTCCTGCAGTTGCATGGCAGCGTGACTTTGATCGCGTTAGCGCGGAACTCAATCTGCCTGCTGGTTGGAGGTTGTTTCATGCGGGCGGGGTCGATAAGGCAGAAGGTGCCTGGATAGCGCAATGGAATTTGCTAGATTTCTTTATTGTGCTAATTATCGCTATCGCTGCTGCGCAGCTTTGGGGCCGCACTTGGGGCGTGGTTGCGTTGCTGCTGCTCGCGTTGACGTATCAGGAACCAAACGCACCGCAGTTTGCATGGGTAGTTGTATTGGCGCTGGTTGCCATAGTGCGCGCGCTGCCTGACGGAAAGTTACGACGTGCCGTGCGCCTAGTGCAATGCGCGAGTTTGTTTGGCTTGATTGCACTTTGCTTGTCCTTCGCTACACAGCAATTGCGGGGTGCCCTGTATCCTGTTTTAGAGCAGGGCGGTAACTTGCAAATTACCCAGTTCAGAAATGACCCGCAGGATCGATTTAAAGTGGAAGCGGATTTGCCAGTCGCAGAAACGCAAATTGCTGAAGTAGCGCCAGCGCCCGCGCCCGCAGCGCCAATTGCCCAATCGCCGCAACCGATGATCGCAGATGACGAGAGAAGCTTTAAAGGCAAGGCCGATCTGGAGGAAAAGTTTCAGCGTGTCGAAGTCACGGGCTCAAGATTGCTCCCTGACATTTCAAACCCTTACTCGCTCTATAAAAATGTCGACCCCGACGCAAAAGTGCAAACGGGCCCTGGCTTACCAAATTGGCGTTGGCATGCTTACCGCTTGGTATGGGATGGCCCAGTGCGACAGAACCAAGAACTGAATCTTTGGCTGATCGCGCCATGGTTAAATAAAGTTCTCGTGCTATTGCAGTTGCTATGTATGGGGTTCTTCGTTTGGCGCATTGTTGGCGTGACGTCACTCCCGAACAAAGGAACGCCAGACCAAGGGGCAAAAGACGGCAAATATGGCAATGGAGAAGGAAATAATGGCGGTGCAACGCCATTAGAGAAATCAGGGCTTTTCGGATTTTTGAAGCGCGACAAAAATAAGCTCGTTTCACTTTGCCTATGCTCGGTGCTAGCGGGATTGAGCTTGTCGGTAAGCCATCCAGCGTCTGCTCAGTTACCGTCGCCAGAACAACTTAAAGAGCTAAAAGAGAAGCTCAGTCGTCCGCCCGAGTGCCTGCCCGAATGCGCCGACATCGCGAAACTTTCTGTGCAAATTGTTGGCAATACTGTGCGTCTCGGTTTAGACGTTGATGCAGCGATTGAGACGGCATTGCCGTTGCCAGGCGGGGCTAAAAGTTGGCTACCAAAAGAGGCGCTACTCGATGGCAAAGCGGCCTATGTACATCGCGATGAGAATCAGACGCTGTGGTTGCTAAGCCCTGCGGGCCGCCACCGCGTTGAGCTGATCGGTGAGCTGAGTAGCCGCGATAGTTTGTTGCTTCCGCTGCCGCGCAAGCCACGGCGCGTCGAGATCAACGCACTTGGTTGGGATGTAGCGGGGCTTTCGGAAGAATCAGGCGCAGCAGAAGCCTTGCAATTGAGCCGTCGTGTGAAAGCAGCAGGCGGCTTAGAAGCGCCCGTACTGCCGCCATTTTTGCGGGTAGAGCGTCGGCTAATACTTGACTTAGTCTGGCGTGTTGAAACCACTGTTTGGCGCGACTCGCCGTTGGGGATTCCCGCTCTGGCGCAAATACCCTTACTCCCCGGCGAGGCGGTCACCACGGCCGGAGTCATTGTCAAAGACGGCAAAGTGCAACTGAATTTGGGTGCGCAGGCTGACAAGCAGACATGGACGTCAACCTTAAGTCAAACGCCAGAGTTAACACTATTGGCCGCAAAAGAGAGTGCATGGGCTGAAACATGGGTCGTCGTCGCCTCGACAATTTGGCATGTTGATGCGCAAGGCTTGCCTCCCGTTGCCGCTCAAGCAAGACAAGCTGCTGATCAAGTGTTTATGCCTTGGCCGGGCGAAACTTTACAGTTAAAAATTAGTCGACCAAAACCCGTTGAGGGCCAAACACTCACAATCGACCGCAGCATATTGAGTATCAAACCGGGTGCTCGCGCCACAGATTATGTCTTGCAAATGCAAGTACGCAGTAGTCGTGGTGCTGATCAAAAAGTGAGCTTGCCCGATGGCGCAGTGGTTCAGCGCGTCAGCATAGGCGGGCAGGTTCGCCCAATTCGCGCGACTGGTCGTGAATTAGTCTTGCCCCTCACGCCAGGAGCGCAAGCAATTGAAATCGCTTGGCGCACTGAGCAGGGTATGAGCATGAATTTCGTGTCTGCAATGGTTGATTTGCACAC
>CAYPNW010000013.1:21314-23619 GCA_964411965.1 uncultured Burkholderiaceae bacterium | reverse complement strand
ATTCCCACTCAATCGTTGCAGGAGGCTTGCCAGAAATATCGTACACAACACGATTGATACCCCGTACTTCATTGATAATACGATTGGATACTTTACCCAAAAGTTCGTGCGGCAAATGTGCCCAATGGGCTGTCATGAAGTCGAGTGTTTGCACCGCGCGCAGCGCAACGACATATTCGTAAGTGCGTCCATCGCCCATTACCCCAACCGACTTAACTGGCAAAAATACGGCGAATGCTTGGCTGGTGGCATCGTACCAATTCATGGCTTGACCAGTTGGCAGACGTTCAACGGGCGTATTGCGCAATTCTTCAATAAAAATGGCATCGGCGCGGCGCAATAGATCGGCAAATTCTTTTTTCACTTCACCCAAAATTCGCACACCTAATCCCGGCCCGGGAAATGGATGGCGATAAACCATCGCATGTGGCAGACCTAGTGCCACGCCCAACTTGCGGACTTCATCCTTGAATAGTTCACGCAGTGGCTCAAGCAGTTTCAAATTCAAGGTATCTGGCAACCCGCCAACGTTGTGATGGCTTTTGATGGTGTGCGAAGCTTTTTTCCCTTTGCCTGCACTTTCGATTACGTCAGGGTAAATGGTGCCTTGTGCCAGCCACTTTGCATTTTTCAGCTTTGCTGATTCGGCTTGAAACACTTCGACAAACTCGCGTCCAATAATTTTGCGTTTTGCTTCAGGGTCAGTAACACCTGCCAAATGCCCCATGAATTGATCTGCGGCATCGACGTGAATGACTTTAACGCCGAGATTTTTAGCAAACATATCCATCACCATTTTGCCTTCGTCTAGGCGCAATAAACCATGGTCAACAAATACGCAGGTAAGTTGGTCGCCAATCGCCCGATGGATGAGTGCTGCCGCCACGCTGCTGTCTACACCACCTGACAAGCCTAGGATCACATCGTCGCTGCCAACTTGTGTGCGAATTGTTGCGATCGCTTCGCTGATGTAATCGGGCATATTCCATTCCGATTTACAGCCGCAAATTTGGTGAATAAAACGACCAATAATCGCCTCACCCTGCTGGGTATGAGTGACTTCTGGATGAAACTGTACGCCATAAAAACGCCGCGTCTCATCAGCCATGGCGGCAATAGGACAATTCTCTGTCGATGCCATCAATTTAAAGCCGTTAGGCATTTGGATAACCTTATCGCCATGGCTCATCCAAACTTTGAGCATGCCGTGGCCTTCCGCCGTGACAAAATCGTTGATACCATCTAATAAAGCTGTATGTCCCCGTGCTCGCACTTCGGCATAACCAAATTCACGTACCTTACCGTTTTCAACTGCGCCACCTAATTGTTCAGCCATGGTTTGCATGCCATAGCAAATTCCCAGCACGGGCACACCAGCCTCAAACACCGCCGCTGGTGCGCGTGGCGTATCGCCCTCTGTCACGCTGCTTGGGCCGCCTGACAAAATAATGCCGGCTGCGCCGAATTCTTGAATAAAAGCATCACTCACATCGTATGGATGCACCTCAGAAAACACACCAGCATCACGCACTCTGCGCGCGATTAATTGTGTGACTTGTGAACCAAAATCAAGGATAAGAATTTTTGTACGCATAATTTATTCAATAACAAACAGTTGATCAGGTGATGCTTTCATAATGCAGTTTCCACCTTCTTTTTTCGCAGCGAGGTACGCTTTTTCAACGAGATGAATCAGCGATTCTGAATCAACACCGGCAAACAAATCTGTCGAAATAATCCCAGCGCTTATCGAAATCTGCACGCTCTCACCATCAATCTGGTCGGGGTTCGCCCGAACGGCAAGGCGAATTCTCTCGGCTACCGCAGTGGCAACCAAATTAGATGCCCCTGGTAAAACCATCAAAAAAATATCATTTCCAAATCGACCGAGCGCATCGAATGGTCGGATGCAGGAGCGAATTCGACTCACCACTTTTAGCATCACCATGTCACTCGACGCGATGCCGTGCTTTGAACGTATCTCATCAATTTGATCAACACCGGCGAACATAAGCGACAGCGGTTTCTCGGCCTTGGTGCAACGTTCGGTTTCAATCTGCAAGGAACGATTTATCGCGGCTTTGTTCCATGTACCAAGTGCAGGGTCAATCAGCGATTCACGTTTGAGATTTCGATTCTGTTTAATAAGGTCTTGTTGCGCTTGATACATTAAGCTCATGACCAATTCTCGTTCCACCAAATGCGCTAAATCAGCCAGATGTAAGCGCCCTTCGTCATCTAATGTTCTGACTTTATAATCAATTAAGACGACGGTTCCTACATGATTTTTCTTCACATCAAAAAT
>CAYPNW010000013.1:17689-21214 GCA_964411965.1 uncultured Burkholderiaceae bacterium | reverse complement strand
CGCGTTTGATAACGCTCCGACTCAGGGTCTTCAAAACCTATATTCATCATCAGCAGACTAACCGCGCCTGCTTGATCCGTTTGTATGGTCATGTCAACTTCCGTAATGTTTCAACATTGGCGTAAAAATCGACAAACCGCCATTCAAGCGCATCTTATTCAGACCGATAATTAGGTGCTTCCTTTGTGATGTGCACATCGTGAACGTGCGATTCGCGCATGCCTGCTGACGTAATTTCAACAAACTCAGCCTTCGAATGTAAATCGGAAATCGTCGCGCAACCACAATATCCCATTGAGGAACGCACTCCACCAACGAGCTGATAAAGAATAGCCAGCACGCTGCCTTTATACGCCACGCGCCCCTCAATGCCTTCCGGCACAAGTTTATCTGCGTTGTTTGAGGCGTCCTGGAAATAGCGATCAGCCGAACCGTCCGCCATTGCACCGAGGCTACCCATACCACGATACGATTTAAAGCTGCGCCCTTGAAATAGAATAACCTCGCCTGGCGCTTCTTCCGTGCCGGCAAACATGCTACCCATCATGACCGTCGAAGCACCAGCAGCCAAAGCTTTTGATACGTCGCCAGAAAAACGGACGCCACCGTCGGCGATGCATGGAACTCCCGTTCCTTTTAACGCATTTGCAACGTTCGCTATGGCAGAAATTTGTGGCACACCGACGCCAGCGACGATGCGCGTGGTGCAAATCGAACCAGGACCAATTCCCACTTTCACGGCATCTGCGCCATGTTCTACTAACGCCAAAGCCGCTGCTGCGGTAGCAATATTTCCGCCTATGACTTCGATGTGAGGATAATTTGTCTTCACCCACTTAACCCGTTCTAACACGCCCCGCGAGTGGCCGTGTGCTGTATCCACCACAATGACATCCACACCAGCTTTGGCGAGCAAATCAATTCGTTCGTCGTTATCAGCCCCAACGCCAACCGCTGCACCGACGCGGAGTTTGCCTAATTCATCCTTCGAGGCAAACGGATGCTCGGTGGATTTTTGAATATCTTTTACTGTAATCAGCCCGCGCAATTCGAAGTGATCATCGACTACCAACACGCGCTCTAAGCGGTGTTTATTCATTAAACGCTTCGCTTCTGCGAGGTCAGCGCCCTCTTTTACAAAAACCAACTTTTCACGCGGCGTCATTTTTGCCCGCGCTTCGGCATTTAACTCTTCTTCAAAACGCAAGTCGCGATTCGTGATGATCCCAACAACTTCTTTTCCTTCAACCACAGGAAACCCACTAATCCCATGCTGCTGTGATAGCGCCATGACATCACGAATTTTCATGCTTGGTGGAATGGTAATAGGGTCACGCAGAACGCCCGATTCAAAGCGCTTCACTTTCGCCACTTCTCTTGCCTGCTCTTTTGGCGTCAAATTTTTATGAATGATTCCGATCCCACCTTCTTGCGCCATAGCGATAGCCAAGCGGCTTTCAGTAACCGTGTCCATCGCCGCAGAAACTAAGGGAATATTCAGCCGAATATTTCGCGTGAGGCTAGTCGCAAGGGAGGTGTCTTTGGGGAGGATGTCAGAATAAGCTGGAACCAGCAGCACGTCGTCGAAAGTGAGTGCTTTTTGAAGTAGACGCATAGTATTTCCTATAGGCGCAAAACCGAATTATACAGAATACTTGCAGACAAGTCTCTAACTGTGTAAAACTCTCGCTGAAAGCCCTTACTTCCCGCTTCCTTTGAAGGCATATCATGCTTAAATTTCTTACTGCAACTACCACGGTTTTTGTACTTTCGACCCAAATTTGTTTCGCCCAATGGATTTGGCTTGATGAGAAAGGAAGCAAACAATTTTCCGATCAACCTCCACCAGCCTCAGTCCCTAAAAATAAGATTTTGAAATCGCCCGGTAAAGCCAGCCTAGAACCATCTACAGAATCGAAAGATGCTGCTGCAAGTAGCGCTGAAAAATTGCAAAAACCTGTGACCACAGCGAGCAAAAACGAAGATTTCTTAAAACGACGCGCTGAGCAAGAAGAAAAAGACAAAAAAGCGGCGGGAGAACAGCAAGCGAAAGCGGAAAAAGATAAAGCCTGCGAGCGGGCAAGGACATATAAGCAGTCCCTTGAGTCTGGCATCCGGATTGCAAGTGTCGACAAAAACGGTGAACGCAACTACCTAGACGATGCAAAACGTGCGCAGGAATTGGCGGAAGTGAATAAAAACTTAGCTGACTGCAAATAAGTTAACTCGTCTTAATCTGGCGCGTATTGAGTTGTTTTTTGGCGCGTCGGCGGCGCGATTCCATCGGTTGCGCAAATAACGGTTGATAAATCTCGAGCCTATCCCCGTCTCTTAATTCGGTATCCATTGATTTAATTTTCCCGAAGATACCGAGCTTCACACTTTCCAGGCTTAATGATGGCAACTGCTGATAAATATTTGAATCATCTAAGACGTTTTGTATGGTCAAATTTGGCGCGATTTCAAGCTCCAGCATTTGCACATCAGCGCCTATGGCAAAACAAATTTGAATGTTGATTCGCTTGCCGGGATCTGCCTCGAATTGCGTTTTAGAGTCCATAAACGTGCTCTGCGCGAGCGCAAAATGAGTCAACGAAGCTATTCGTTATCTTGCTAAAAACAGGTCCAATTAAATGTTCCAATAGCTTGCTGGAAAACTCATAATTCAAATCAAACTCAATTTTGCACGCGTCGGCACGTAATTCGGTGAAACGCCAGCTTCCCTTGAGTTGTTTAAATGGGCCTTCGACTAAATTCATCTCCATCGAGGTCGGCGGAAGATTAGTATTTTTGGTGGTAAATTTTTGCTTAATGCCGTGATAATTAATTGCTAGTGTTGCTGTCAGCTCATGGGGTGAGCGCTCAGAAACGCTGACATCGCCACACCAAGGTAAAAATTTCGGGTAATCTTCAACCTTTTCGACCAACGCGAACATCTGCGCCGCGCTGTATGAGATAAATACTGTTTTGTGGACGACAGCCATCGAAATTTACCACTTGGTATGAATTAAAATGCCAAATTCTAACCGACTCACCCTGTTCCTTGCACGAAAACTCGACACCTTTAGTGGCAAGGGATCTGAATCAAAGTTCAAATTGCATGAGTATTGCCGACAATAAAAAAGCTTTCCACGATTATTTCATCGAGGAACAATATGAAGCAGGTATCGTTTTACAAGGCTGGGAGGTTAAATCCATTCGGGCGGGACGTGTTCAGCTTAAAGAAGCCTACGTCATTGTCAAAAGCGGTGAAATTTTTCTGTTTGGTGCCCACATTGGAGCATTACCCACCGCGTCGACACATATCCACCCCGATTCCGTTCGCACTAGAAAATTACTCCTTAAAGCCGTTGAGATTAATAAGCTCATCGGCAAGGTTGAACGATCTGGGTACACCATGGTGCCGCTCAACATGCACTACAGCAAAGGACTAGTAAAGTGCCAGATCGGGTTAGCAAAAGGAAAAAAACAACATGACAAGCGCGAAACCGAAAAGGAACGTGATTGGCAGCGCGAACAGCAGAA
>CAYPNW010000013.1:8235-17589 GCA_964411965.1 uncultured Burkholderiaceae bacterium | reverse complement strand
TCTAACGCGCGCTCTCCCTGTCTTTGCTTTTGAAATTCCTTGCGCGATGCAACATTGTCTTGCGAGGGATTTCTATGCGTTTCACCTTGCCGTTTACCAAAACCAAAAAAGCCACCAGCGGCCTTACCTGACTCAGCTAAGGCATTGCCCGCCGCACCAAACAGGATAAAAATGACAGAGAATAAGGTATAAATTCTTTTCATTACGAAACCACATAAAGTAAATCGTGCATTGCTATTTGTTTCTACGCAAGTCGACAAAAACCAAAACGTTTAAATTAGGGCTCACTTTGCGCGTGAAAACAACCGTTCATTTTCAACCGAAAAAATTCTGACCGTTAATGATTTACAGTGTAAGTCCAGTATAAACTCGTCACGGAGATATTTCTGTAAAGTCTGTAACGGCATGTAATAAATTTACAAAATTTGACCATTAATTTTGGATCTGAGAATAAGATACGCTTATGACTACACAAACTACCCCAGAAAACCCAAGCTCAAACGAGACCAAAACAAAGATTTTGGTGGTTGATGATGACGCTCGGCTGCGTGATTTACTTCGTCGTTATTTGACCGAACAGGGCTTTAACGTCGTTAGTGCAGAAAACGCCCATACCATGAATAAATTGTGGATACGTGAGCGCTACGACATGTTGGTATTAGATTTGATGCTCCCGGGTGAAGATGGTTTAGCCATTTGCCGCAGACTGCGAGGTGGTGGCGATAAAACGCCAATCATTATGCTTACTGCAAAAGGTGAGGAAGTCGATCGTATTATTGGACTAGAAATGGGTGCCGACGATTACTTGCCGAAACCATTTAGCCCTCGTGAATTGGTTGCAAGAATTAACGCGGTGTTAAGGCGAAAAGCGCCAGACGAATTACCAGGAGCGCCCTCGGAAGGCGCGCAAACATTCGAGTTTGGCGATTTCGTTTTAGATCTTGGCACCAGAACCTTAAAAAAGCATGGTGAAAATATTAGCCTAACAACTGGCGAGTTTTCTGTCTTAAAGGTGTTTGCACGCCACGCTCGACAGCCTCTGTCACGTGAAAAGTTGATGGAACTCGCCCGAGGACGTGAATATGAGGTATTTGACCGTAGCCTTGATGTACAAATCTCACGTCTACGTAAATTGATCGAACCTGACGCTTCCAACCCACTTTACATTCAAACCGTATGGGGTCTGGGCTATGTCTTCATACCGGATGGTCAATCGCGATAGATTCACTCTGTCGCAACGCTTAAAGCTGAATGCGAAATTACGTTAATAGCTTAGATTGGCTCCAAAGCGGCCTCTTTTGGCGCACTTTCTTCTTCCTTGCTTTGCTTGTCATGACGAGCATGGCCGCATGGCTAGGAAGCTTCAAAGTCGTCGAACGCACACCTCGCGTGCAACAGCTTACGGCACAAATTGTTTCGGTCGTCACAATCACTCGCGCAGCACTCACCCATTCAGCCCCTGATAAGCGCCGCGAGCTATTGATTGAACTTGCCAGTAACGAGGGCATTCGCGTGTACCTGCTAGAAGAAACCGATCGGGTTGTGGAGCAAGACGCCACGGAGACCTTTGTTGAACTTGCCAATATGATTCGAACAAAACTTGGCGGCGATACACGCTTTGCGCGCGAAGTAAATGATGTAACGGGATTTTGGGTGAGTTTCGATATTGAAGAAGATCAATATTGGTTAAGGCTCGACGAAGACCGCGTGGTATCGGCAAGTAATTTGCAATTTCTTGGCTGGGCCATCATCACTTTAGTTATTACGCTTCTTGGCGCCGTTTTCATTTCTAAACTGATTAACGAACCGCTTTCCCAACTCAGCCTCGCGGCGCGCAGCTTAGCGAAAGGGCGTAAGCCAAAAACATTACCTGAAGTTGGTCCGAAGGAAATTCGTGAAACCAATGCAAGCTTTAACAAAATGATGGAAGACTTGGCTCGCATTGAATCGGACCGTGCCGTCATTCTCGCTGGTATTTCCCATGATCTACGTACGCCGCTTGCTCGAATGCAACTTGAAGTGGAAATGGCTGAATTAGCCGACGATGCCCGACTGGGCATGCAGGCCGATCTGGGACAGATGGACGGTATCATCGGACAATTTTTGGACTACGCCAAGCCACTAGAAACGGTGATGTTTGAAACCATCAATCTGAGTGAATTATTAAACCAAGTCGTCGAAGAATCGTCCCGCTTGCCCGATGTAGTCATGCGTTCATCAATCGGCAAAAACATTCAACTTCCCGGAAATAAGGTGGAATTACGCCGCGTTTTTAATAATTTGATTGAAAATGGCCGACGTTATGGCAGAACGCCGGGCACAGACCATGTGCGTATTGATATCAAATGTGGCTATAAAAACCGAGAAAAGCAGCAAGGAATTTTATTTACTTATCGAGATCACGGCTTGGGCGTGCCTGATGCTGACATGAAGCGACTTTTACGCCCTTTCACACGGGGCGATATTTCACGCAGCCAAGCGAATGGTTCTGGCCTTGGTCTTGCCATTGTCGACCGGATAGTTAAACGCCATGGTGGACTGATTCGTATTTCAAATCACGCCAACGGTGGCTTCATGATTGCCATCGCGTTTGTCACCTAATTACCCGACTAGGCAGCACTCACGAAGCGAACTACTTTCCTATTTCGCTGCGACTTGGGTACTTAACGGTGAGGTGGTCGAACTTAGCGTAGCCGACGAACCGATTGACAGTACTTCCGTCATTTTTAGCTTTGCAACGTCTGCTACTACGATCGCATTCGCCTTGCCAGTGGGCGATTTTGCGCTACTTGGTTGTGTTGGTGCGAGTGCAAACGCTGGTGCCGAAGCAAAATTCAACGCGCTCCAACCGCTAACCGCCGCTAAGCCAGCACAAACTAAGCTAACAGCAGCGATCGCCGCTTTACGCTTAAACATAGCTTGACCACTCACCGGCGATGGAAACTGATGCACATTCGACGCTGCAGCAAGAATTGCCTTTGCGTCTAAGCACCACTGCTCTTGGCGCGCACTTTGCCCGTGAAGTTTCTCTAGAAGATTTTGCGCCAATACTTCTGCCTCAGCACGCTGCGCAAGAAGTTTTTCATTTGTGGCTGCAAATTGCTTTTCTAATTCACTTTTCGCTTTAAGCTGCAGTTGTTTTTGCATTTGCGCTTGTTGCAAATGCACCTGTTCTTGCTCGCTGGCTTGTTGCGCTATCAAGAGAATGGCTTGCTCCTCTTCGAGTTTCGCTTGTAACAAAGAGGTCCTTTTCTCTTCCTCCAAAGCCTGCAAACGTAATTGTTCCTGTACCGCCAAATCAATTTTTTGTTGTGCTGAAATCGAATCACGAATTTGTTGCTGTTGCGCTTGGGTTTGCACGCTGATCGCGATTGCTCGCTCCTCCTCTTCACGCACCATAGATAATTCCAATTGCAAATTGCGTTCATTGGCTAAGCGCACTTGCGTTGCTTCAAGAACTTGACGTTCGGTCTCAAGTTTTTGCTGCACCGCCTGAGACAAGGCAATTTCTACCGAAGCCCGCTGTTCACTGACTTCGCGTTCAGCTTTTTCTGTTAACGCGCGCTTCTCGGCTTCAACAAGCATCAAACGCTCTGCATCAATCTTCTTACTCGCCTCCTCCATTGCCATTTGGTGGGCAGAGATTGTCTGCTTTTCAACTTCCGCCTGCGTTTGCGCCTGCAAAAAGATCTGCTGCTCCAATTCGAGTCTCTCAAGTTCGGCGTGTTGAAGTTTGGAAAGCTCTTCGTTTTTCATCTTGATCTGCTCAAGAAATTCCGCCTCCAAAGCTAATTTTTGTTGCGCTAAACTCGCCGCTTCACTTTCCGCTTCCGCACGTGCTTGCGCAGCCTCGCATAAAGATTGTTCTGCTTGTGCACGCAAAACACTTTGCCTCGCAAGGTCTTGCTCGGCCGTCAAACGATGTGCTGCGAACTCATAAGCAGCTTTTTCAGCCAACAGCTTGTCTTGCACAAGTGTCAATGCTTTTGTTTCTAAGCTTGCTCTTTCTGACTCCAAGCGACTAAGTTCTGCCATATCATGCTGTTTGGCAGCAATCGCTTCACTGGCCATTTTTTGCGCAATTGCATGTTGGCGTGATTGTTCTAACAAACTTTGCTCTGAAGCTTGTTGCGTTTCGCGATGTTGCAGGATCAGCGCTTCTTGCTCTGCACGCTGGCGCGCCACCTCCGCCAATTGCTGTTCCACCTCTAAACGTTGTTGCAAGAGGCGCTTTTCCTGCGTCTCGTGAGCAATTTTGTTTCTCAATTCTTCAGCAAGTTGTTGCTCTAAAACCAAACGTTCTTCTTCCGCGACGGTGGCCAATGCTGCCAGACGTTGCTTTTCTTCATTTGCACGTATCGCTTCCTGCCTTGCCAAATTCTGTTTAGTAACTGCTGCAAGGGCTTCTTTCTCTGCAAAATTTAGTTGCTCCAACAGTGCTCTCGCTGAAGCTGCCTGTTCTTGGCCTTGCACGCCTAATTCGCGCTTCTCGTCTTCGACTTTTTGTAGCTGTGCCAAAGCAGCGACCGCAGCTTGCTCGGCGACTTTCGTTTGTTCGATCTTTTCTAATTGATTCTTTTCTTGTGCCAATCGTTCATTTTGCCAAACCACCAACTCTTGCTCTTGACGCAGCCTTTCCTGTGTCATTTGCGCGAGTAAACTTGTCGCTTCCAAGTGAGCGGCAATTTCCTGGTGCAAATCCTGCTCGGCGCGCAAAGTCGTTTCCATTAAGCGTCGATTCTCTTGCGCTACAACATGATTCGCGTTCACATAACTTAACGCCAACTGCTCTGCATCGCGTGCTTCACTTATCTCGCGCAATAAAGCCGCTTCCACCATGTGCTTTTCTTCGGCAAGTTTGAGATGTTGCGCGTCAAGTTCTAAGCGATCGCGTGACACTTCAGCCAGCTCTGCCAGTTTTTCTTTCTTACGCGTCGCAACCACGTGGGCTTGATATTGAATATCCGCAAAGGTTTTTACGTCTTTGAGTAACTCACTTTCAAGCGTTAGTTTTGCTTGCTGATCATGGTGAGCTTGCTCTTCCAGTTGCAACTTTTCAATAGCAAGTTGCGCGAGCTGCTCTTCTAATTGCAATCTTTGCTTTAGTTGGATCTCGGCTTCTTTTTCTGCAGTAAGCTTTTTCTGCTCTGTTTCGAGTACAAGACATTGAGCGGCAAGCTTTTCCTGCTCCACCAATGCTACTTCTTGCAGGGCTCTCGCACATTCTTGCTCCGCATGCGCTTTTGCTCGTTCAACTTCAGCGAGCTCGGACAACACCAACGCCTTGTTGCGCATTTCACGCGCGGCCTCTTGTTCCGCTTCTGCCTTCTCTATCGATGCATCGCGCAAGCTTTTTTCTGCTTGTACTTTTTCTTCTTCTGCGCATCGCAATACTCTCTCCGCTTCTGCGCTTTCGCGCACCAATTCGGCGTGTTTTTGTTCCAGCTCTTTTTTCGCTTTTTGTTCTTCTAAGAGTTGCGCCTCAGCAGCAAGCTTTTCTTGTATCCCTTTAAGACATTCTTGTTCTTCTGCAAGACGCTGTTGTGACAAGCGTTGCAATTCGGCCGCTTCTGCTGCCTTTGATTGCGCTAACTCAGTGCTTGCGCGCTGCGCAGCAGAATGCTCGCTCATTTTTTCAAGGCGAACGCGCTCGGCTAACAACATGGTTTGACGCGCCTGTTTCGCTGCTTGTTCCTCCTCCAAACGCTTTGCAATGAGATTGGCAATTTCGCGATCAGCATCGGCCTTGTCTATCGCTTCTTGCGCTGCATTTTTTTCTGCTTCCAATCTTTTTTGATTTTCCTGCGCTGCCTCACGTTCGCTTTCTAATTTGAGCTGCTCCGCTTTGGTGAGTTCAAGTGCCTGACGCGCTTTCAATAAGCTGAGTGTTGCCTGCTTACGACGAAGTTCTGTTTGTATCTGCAATTGTTCGGTGGCGATCGTTTCGCAAACCGAAATTTCATCCAAGGCCAAACGAGTTTGATATTCTGCCGAACGTCTTTCATTGGCAGCGATTTGCAGCTCTTCTTCTGCTATTAGACGTTTTTCCGCCTCTTCTTGCGCCAGCTCTTCGTTTTTTATTTTGAGTTCAGTGGCGCGTAAGACGTCGTTTATCGAGGCTGCACGTTTTTGCTCCGCAACAAGTTTCTCTTGTAGCAGTACGAGCGCACGTTGCTCGTTTTCACGCCGTTCGCGTTGTACTTCCAACAAACGTTGCTCGTCTTGCTGTTTTTGCACAGCCGCTTGCGCCAAGGATTGCTGGAGCCGAATTTGCTCTACGCTGCTCTCTAATGCCAATTTTTCTGCAATACATTGTGTTTCTTGCGCTGTGCGTGCCGCCAAATCTGCCTCATGTTGCAAACGCAGCAATTCTGTATGCGCGTCGTCTGCTTCTTTTCGTGCTGCTGCTTCCTCTGTTTTATCTTTTTCTGCAGCAATTTTTCTATTTGTCGCCTCGATTGCCGATTCTTCCGCCTCAAGTCGGTTTTGTTCCGCCGCAGATAGTTCAGCCAAGCGTTGCGCCTTTATTGCCGCAGCAGTATTGGCCTTTTGTGCTAAATCGCGTTGCAACTGCAAAGTCATGAGAGCTTGTTGTTCCGCGTTCGCATGGGATTGTGCGAGTTCGACAGCTTGTCGTTCGACCTCTAAGCGCTCTGATGCTAAATCCGCTGCGTGCTTTTCTTCAGCGCGGCGCTGTTTCGCCATCGCGATTGCCTCTTCGTCAGCGCAGCGGCGATTTTCGGCCTCTGCGATCGCGTGTGATTCTGCTTCTAAACGCTTGCGCGCTTGAATATCGGCTTGTTGTTCTGTTTCGATACGGGTAAGCGCACGAGATTGCAGTTCACGCTCAGCAATAATGCGCGCTTCAGTCGCAGCGCGGATTTGGTCTTCCGCTTCCTTACGGGCGACTGCTGTGGCTGCAGCGAGCTTTTCCGCTTGTTCACGCTTTAAAGCGGCTAAACGCAACTCCTCTTCCGCTTGAATGCGGCTTTGAATCGCGTGTGCCGCGCGTTTTTCAGAATCGGCACGTGCCTGCGCAATTGCCTCGTAGTTTTGTTCAAGCGCGACACGAGCAAACGCATCTTCTCTTGCTCTCACCTCAACTGGTGCGCGATTGATGGCAAATTCCAATGCCAGTGCCTCAGCGTGATCACGTTCACGGGTCATTTCTTGCGAATGTTGGCGCACTCTAGCAAGCCGTTCTGCTGTCTCTTTGGCTTCTTTTTCGCTCCGTTCGCGCTCGCGCGCAAGTTCAGCGATTTTTGCCTCTGAACGCGCACGCTCTTGAGCTTGCTGTTTTGCTGCATTGGCAGCCGCTGCCCGCTCTGCCGCCCATTGCCGCGCCTTTTGGTTTTCTTCGGCCAATTTTTCAGCGGAAAGCCTAGCTTGATGACTGATCTCGCTATTTATATCCAATTGCTCTTGCGCCCGCTTCTTTGCTTCCTGCTCAAGTTTTAGGCGCTCTTCAGCTTGCTCTCTGGCTTTTGCCTCAATTAAGGCGCGCTCTTGAAATTCAATCGCTTCACGGCTATTCACAGCAATACGCGCTTCACTTGCGGCATTGGATTGTTGCTCTGCTTCGAGGCGCAGCTTTCCACTAAGAATAGCGGCCTGTTCGAGTTCTATCTTTTGTTGCGCAATGTGCGCTGCTTTTACATCGGTTTCTGCACGTTCTTCTGCCAAATTTCTTGCTCGGGTTTCGACTTGTACGCGATTTTCTGCTGCTACCGTTGCACGCGCCTCCGCCTCTACTCTCGCAATGGCTTCGCGTATCCCTTTGATGTCGATACGGGTATGGGTGGCATTTTCCGCCTCATCCGCTCGCAGCTCATCCACCGCTTCAAGGCGAGGGTCTAGGGCGTAGGCGCCCATTGATAGTCGATTGAGTAAGCTTTGATTCGCGTCCATCTTGCACTCCGGTTGTTTTAACCACATATCGCGCACCAGTCTGCTCGGACTGATTCAATATGGAGTTTCCTAACATGAATTATCCCGCGCTCAAAAACTAAGCATCGCCAGATTAACTAGGTAAACAACCCTTATTTCTCATCAATGGCCCATGAGATCGATAGTCTGAGAGGATATTTCACGTAAAGGAATAGGCGGTGTTCGCATTTCAGCGCTAGGCAACGTAAAATAAGCCGTCGCACCAATGCAAATAATTTAGGAGAAAACCTTGTCAGAACTAGTCACCGAAATCAGACACCCGCTGATGCAGCACAAACTGAGTTTGATGCGCAGCAAAGACACGCCGACAGATAATTTCCGACGCCTGCTGCGTGAAATCAGTCAGATGTTGGCTTACGAAGTCACCCGCGATTTGCCGCTGGAAAATGTAGAAATAGAGACGCCAATTGCAAAAATAGCGGCACCAACCATCGCTGGGAAAAAACTTTGCGTGATTTCCGTGCTGCGTGCTGGTAATGGCATTTTGGATGGCATGTTGGACTTGCTACCGAATGCGCGCGTTGGTCACATTGGTTTGTACCGTGACCCAGCAACGCTTGAGCCTGTTGAGTACTATTTCAAAGTGCCGGAAGATATTGCAGATCGATTGGTGATCGTTGTTGATCCGATGTTGGCAACCGGGAATTCTGCCGCTGCCGCAATTACGCGCTTAAAAATGCGCGGCGCAGTAAGTATTAAGTTTGTCTGCTTACTCGCCGCACCTGAGGGCATTAAAGTAATGAACGCTGCCCACCCTGATGTACCGATCATTACCGCTTCGGTTGACGAACGACTCAATGAACACGGCTATATCGTACCTGGTTTGGGTGATGCAGGTGACCGACTATTTGGCACGAAATAACTCGCCGCATAGTTCATTTTAGGATTGATACTACTTGCAGTAATTTTTTATAGCGCATTAGATTATTGCGCAAAATGGGGGTATTTTGTACATACCCCCTATTTTTTTGCCTTTTCCTGTTTGATGCGTAGCTCTTCATCTAATTGTTCGATTCGTAACTGCCGTTGGTACGCTTTAGCTTCGACCAAAATTCTTTGAATGGTAATGTTGTGTTTTGTTCGGGTCGTTCTGAGCTTGTTCAAGCAATCTGTGACGAAAAAATTGTTATAGCAATCTCGCTCAGATTGTAAAAACCAAGTCTGGAGATCGGCCTTCGTTTTGGTCGCAGCGGAAATCAAATTTTCGACCATAGGAACAGAGTCAATACTTCCTGCTGGATATTTTTGTTCAAAATCAGCCATGATGGCGTTAATTTGCTCTGTGGTCATGACTTCTTGTGTTGTGTCTGCGGCAAAACTGGCCGACATCGTCAGACACATGATCACCGCGAGATTAAACCCAGCGATAAGCTTAACAACAGGTATTCGTATTGCTTGTATTGCTTG
>CAYPNW010000013.1:0-8135 GCA_964411965.1 uncultured Burkholderiaceae bacterium | reverse complement strand
ACAATGGCATCTGCCATATTACGTCGCCCCAAATCCATGTATTCTTTAGATTGCATCTCAATAATGCGCGAGACGGTGCGGTGAAACTCGTTAGCCAGCGTACCTTTCGTATACAGCAACTCTGGTGCGACTGCTGCCGACATGATGAGCTTCACTTTATTATCGTAAAAAACGTCAATAAGCCAAGTAAACCGTCGCGCTTCTGATGACATTGCGAGCGACATTTCTGGCACGGAAGAAAGTATGACGGTATGAAAGCGGCTAGCAATTTCTAAATAATCGTTCTGTGAACGCGGACCGCCACATAAAGTATGAAAATCGAACCAAATAACGCCGCCGGCTCGTCTTAATGCACGTAAATCACGTCCCTCAATATTGACCCTAGCATCCTCATCCTTGGTTTCAGCAATACGCATAAAGGCTTCACGCAGTCGTTGATCCGTATTTGCCGAAAGTGGCATTAGGTAGGCGTCGACTTGCTCTAGAGCACGCTTGCGATAATCATTTCCCGAATCCACATTGAGCACATCGAGTTTTTCTTTTAGCAGCGCAATCGTGGGCAACATACGATCGCGATGCAAACCATCGGGATAAAGCGTGTCAGGGTGATAATTTGAGGTCATGATGAAAGAAACACCATGTTCAAAAAGTGCGTTCAACAAGTTATACAACAGCATCGCATCTGCCACATCGGACACATGAAATTCGTCAAAACAAATCAAACGGTATTTTTTCGCAACGAGGCGCGCAACTTCGTCTAAGGGGTCAGCCACGCCTTTCAATTCATCAAGCTGGCGATGTACTGCGCGCATGAACTCGTGAAAATGGATACGGGTCTTCCTAATTAAAGGTACCACAGAGTAAAAGCTGTCCATCAGGAAGGACTTACCCCGCCCCACGCCACCCCACAGATACACGCCACGAGGCACTTCGGGGCGAGTAATTAGGCGAGTCAGTCGATTCGCGCGTTTTGACTTATATAAGACCCATTCCTCATACGCCACTTGCAGGCGGTCGACAGCGCGGCGTTGGGCATCATCGGCTTGAAAACCACGCTTTGATAACGCATCTTCATAAAACTCGGAAACGTTCATGCTGCGGGCCAAAAAGAGGAGGAGAAAACATTGGGTAGAAACACCACCTTCGGAGAACCAAAGGTGGCCTTTACAAAAGCACTCTTAAAAATTCAACGAGCGCTTATCAACCGCCAACGCGGCTTCTTTTGTCGCTTCTGAGAGCGAGGGATGGGCGTGGCAGATTCGAGCGATATCTTCCGATGACGCGCGGAACTCCATGGCCACAACTGCTTCAGCAATCAGTTCTGACGCCATTGGGCCTACGATATGCACGCCCAGTATTTCATCGGTTGTTGCGTCGGCCAAAAATTTGACCATGCCTGACGTGTCGCCAAGCGCTCTAGCGCGACCATTTGCCATAAACGGGAAAGTTCCTGCTTTGTAAGCCACGCCGTCTGCTTTGAGTTGTTGTTCCGTGCGTCCCACCCATGCGATCTCAGGTGATGTATAAATGACCCAAGGAATCGTATTGAAGTTCACATGACCATGTTGCCCAGCAATACGTTCCGCAACGGCGACGCCCTCTTCTTCGGCTTTGTGCGCAAGCATCGGCCCACGCACGACGTCGCCCACGGCCCAAACGTTCGGCAAATTGGTTTTGCAATCGGCATCAACAACAATAAAGCCACGCTCGTCTAATTGCAAACCAACGCCCGCAGCATTCAAACCATTTGTGTTTGGCGTGCGGCCAATCGAAATAATCAATTTATCAAACACCGCTTTATGTGCAACACCCGCCGAATCGACATAATTCACAGTTACTTCATCGGCAGACTTCACGATCTCGCCAATTTTCACGCCAAGATTGATAGCCAATCCTTGTTTGACAAAAAGTTTATGCGCCTCTTTGGCGATTTGCTCATCGACCGCGCCCAAGAACGTCGGCAAAGCTTCGAGAACAGTCACCTCTGCCCCGCAACGACGCCAGACGCTGCCCATTTCTAGTCCGATTACGCCGGCACCAATCACACCTAGGCGCTTTGGCACGGCTGGAATAGTCAACGCGCCATCGTTCGACAATATCAGTTGTTCGTCAAAAGCAGCACCAGGTAGAGCGCGCGCATTTGAACCTGTCGCGACAATCACGTGCTTCGCAGAAAGAATCTCTTCGGCCTTGCCAGAGACTTTGATTTCGTAGTTGCCATTTGACGCTTGTTCAAAGGCGCCGTGTCCGTGAAAAAATGTGACTTTATTCTTTTTGAACAAAAAGACGATGCCGTCATTATTTTGTTTCACGATTGTGTTTTTTCGTGACAACATTTTGGCAACATCTAAAGTCAGCCCTTTGACTTCAATGCCGTGGTCAGCAAAAGCATGGCCAGCATGTTCAAAATGTTCTGACGATTGCAACAAAGCTTTCGATGGAATGCAGCCGACATTCGTACACGTGCCGCCCAGCGCTGGGCCACCTTTTTCGTTCGTCCACGCGTCGATGCAGGCTGTATTGAAACCTAGTTGCGCCGCACGAATCGCGGCAATGTAGCCGCCAGGGCCACCACCGATGACGACAACGTCAAATTGTTTGCTCATGAGTTGTTCCTTATTTCAAATGAGTGCGGCGTATTGCAAATAATTGAAATCGCCGAGAAAACTGTGTCCTAAACGAGGAGATCCACAGCTTTCATTGAGAAAATGTTTAATGTCTATCAAAATTTGTACTTTTCATCGCATCTGCCTAAGCGCACATTCCGCGCTTTCTGCGCTTTACTCTTCCTCTGGCACGAAAATCCAAGCAAGAATATAAAGCACGACACCAACGCCAAAATAAAAGCTGAACAAAACGAAAATCAGTCGCCAAATCCAAGATTCTAAACCTGTAGAACGCCCAAGCCCGCCACAAATACCGCCGAGCCATTGATCGTTTTTTGAACGTCGAAAATGGTTTAATTGGTTCAGATCTTCGTTATTTGCAGCACTGCTATTTGTCCGATTTGACTGAAATGGGGTGGCACTTGCGGCGTCCATCGCCAACAGTTTTGCTTTCGCTTGCGCGAATTCTGCATCAGATAAAGCACCACTCTGATGCAAGTCGTGCAAGCGTTTTATTTCGTCGGCGAGGTTCATAGTCTGTGTGCTTTATAAATCCAGCAACAAACGAGCTGGGTCCTCTAACGCATCTTTCATCGCGACCAAACCTAAGACAGCTTCGCGACCATCGATGATTCTATGGTCGTAAGACATGGCTAAATAGTTCATTGGGCGAATCACGATTTGACCATTTTCAACGACTGCGCGGTCTTTCGTGGCGTGCACGCCCAAAATCGCCGATTGCGGTGGATTAATAATCGGCGTTGAGAGCATGGAGCCGAAAGTGCCGCCATTGGATATCGAAAAAGTACCACCAGTTAAATCTTCAAGGGTCAACTTACCGTCTTTCGCCTTTGCGCCAAATTCGCCGATTTTCTTTTCGATATCGGCAATCGACATTTGATCCGCATTGCGCAGAATTGGCACAACCAAACCACGCGGTGAACCGACTGCGATACCGATATCAAAATAGCCGTGATAGACAATGTCGTTACCATCAACGGATGCGTTAATGATCGGATATTTCTTTAATGCGGCAACCGCAGCTTTGACGAAAAATGACATAAAGCCTAATTTGACGCCATGCTCTTTCTCAAACTTATCCTTATACTTATTGCGCAAGTCCATGACTGGCGCCATATTGACCTCATTAAACGTCGTCAAAATTGCGTTGGTAGATTGTGATTGCACAAGCCGCTCAGCAATACGTGCACGCAATCTGCTCATGGGAACGCGCTCTTCAGGACGGTCACCCAAATCAAGGCTGGTGGGCGCGGCCACTTGTTGAAGTGCCGCTTTGGCTGGCGTACTCGCCATTGGTGCGACGACCGGTGCTGCCACTTTTCCAGCCACTGCCGACAAGGCGTCGCCTTTGGTCACTCTTCCATCTTTACCGGTGCCATCCACTGCGCTTGCGGACAGATTATTCTCAGCTAAAATTTTCGCCGCTGCGGGCATAGCGATACCAGCCGATGACTTTGTTGCTGCAGCTTCCACGACTGGCGCAACCGCTGGCGCCGGAGCAGCTACAGGCGCTGATGCACCCGCTGCAGCCTCGGTATCTAGCATCGCGATAATCTCGCCGGCGACCACAGTTGTGCCGTCACCTTTAATAATTTGGGTAATGACGCCAGCAGCCGGTGCAGGCAATTCCAATACAACCTTGTCCGTTTCCACATCAACTAAATTTTCATCTCTAGCCACGGCCTGCCCTACTTTTTTATGCCAGACAAGCAAGGTTGCTTCTGCTACTGACTCTGATAGTTGCGGTACTTTTACTTCGATAATTGCCATGTTTTTCTCCTATTCGTTTGATCGAGCCACGCGGTCACCTGCACCGCGTTGTAGTCGTTATTTTGTTAAGACGTAGCCTTTGAGTTTTGAGAATGCCGTATCCAACAATGCTTTCTGCTGAGCGTAATGCTTGTCGTAATAACCAACCGCTGGCGAAGCACTCGCAGGGCGACCGGCATACGCCAGTTTTTGCCCGTCTTCCAATGCTTCAAAGATGTTATGTTGGATTTGGAACCAAGGTCCCTGATTCTGTGGCTCGTCTTGTGCCCACACCAGTTCTGCCAAGTTCGGGAATTTTTTCAATTCGGCAGCAAACGTCTTGTGTGGGAAGGGATACAACTGTTCGACACGAATAATGGCTGTATCTGTTTGCGCACGTTCTTTTCTTGCATTGACCAAATCGTAGTAAACCTTGCCCGAACAAGCGACAACCCGTTTGATTTTCTTTGGATCAATCTTCTCATCAACTTCACCGATGACGGTATGGAAGCTGCCCTTTGCCAAATCTGACAAAGGCGAACCTGCGTCTTTATTTCGCAGCAAAGACTTTGGCGTCATGATAACCAAAGGTTTGCGGAACATACGAATCATCTGACGGCGTAACAGATGGAAAATTTGCGATGCAGAGGTTGGTTGGACGACTTGCATGTTGTTGTCCGCACAAAGTTGCAAGAAACGTTCAGGTCTTGCTGACGAATGCTCCGGCCCTTGCCCTTCGTAACCATGAGGCAACATCATCACCAAGCCTGATGCGCGTCCCCATTTCACTTCGCCAGAACTAATAAATTGGTCAATCACAACTTGCGCACCGTTTGCGAAGTCGCCAAATTGCGCTTCCCAAATGGTGAGTGTATTGGGCTCAGCTGTTGAATACCCATATTCAAAAGCAAGCACAGCCTCTTCCGATAAGACTGAATCAATCACGAGATACGGTGCTTGTTTCTCTGAAATATTTTGTAGCGGAATGTACGTACCAGCATCCCAACGTTCGCGTTTTTGGTCATGTAGTACAGCATGGCGATGTACGAATGTTCCACGCCCAGCGTCTTGCCCAGTTAAGCGTACGGCATAACCCGATGAAACTAAACTGGCGTAGGCTAAATGTTCGCCCATACCCCAATCGAGATTCATCTCGCCACGGCCCATTGCTGCGCGATCCGCCAACACTTTTTCTACCAAGCTATGGGGCTTGAAATCAGCTGGAATGGTCGTAATGCGCTCGGCCAAGCGCTTTAATTCCGTAATTGGAACAGCGGTGTCCGCTGCATCAGTCCACTTCCGATTTAGAAATGGAATCCAATCAACCGCGTACTTGTTTTTAAAATTAGAAATAACTGGATCATGCGTATGTTTACCGGCATCCATAGCGTCGCGGAACGCCTTCACCATCTGTTCTCCACCATCTGCAGGAATTGCACCTTGTGCAACCAATTTATCTGCATACATTTTTCTGGTGCCTGGATGTTGCGCGATTTTTTTGTACATCAACGGTTGCGTTAATGCGGGTGTATCTTGTTCGTTATGGCCTAGCTTGCGGTAGCAAATGATGTCAACAACAACGTCTTTTTTGAACTCGAGTCGATAATCTAACGCAATTTGCGTCGCCAACACGACCGCTTCCGGATCATCCGCGTTCACATGTAAAACTGGTGCCTCAATCATTTTCACGACATCAGAGCAGTACAAGGTTGATCGTGAATCACGTGGATCTGAGGTAGTAAAACCAATTTGATTATTGATCACGATATGCACAGTACCGCCAGTGCCATACCCACGCGTTTGCGCCAAGTTAAGCGTTTCCATCACCACGCCTTGACCAGCAAACGCTGCATCTCCATGCACTAAAATCGGTAACACTTGGGAACCGTCTTTATCGCCACGTCTATCCATCCGTGCTTTAACGGAACCTTCAACCACAGGATTAACGATTTCCAAATGCGATGGGTTAAATGCCAGCGACAGATGCACTGGTCCGCCTGGAGTTGAGATATCGGACGAAAATCCTTGGTGATACTTTACGTCGCCTGCAGGAAGATCGTCACCGTGCTTACCTTCAAACTCGGCGAACAAATCCTGCGGCATCTTACCCAAAGTGTTGACCAAGACATTTAATCGACCGCGATGCGCCATGCCGATAACGATTTCTTCGACGCCACGTTCACCCGCGCGTTGTATAGTTTCGTCGATTGAGGCAATAAAACTTTCGCCACCCTCGAGCGAGAAACGTTTTTGACCTACATAGCGAGTATGCAGATAACGCTCCAAACCTTCTGCAGCCGTCAAGCGATCGAGAATATGCTTCTTCTTTTCTACCGTGAAGCTCGGTGTAGAACGAATGGATTCGAGTTTTTCTTGCAACCAGCGTTTTTCTTTCGGGTCGCTGATATACATAAATTCGGCACCAATCGACCGGCAATATGTGTCGCGCAACGAATTCAATAGGTCGCGCAAAGAGGAGGTTTCTGAACCAAAATAGGTATTACTGATGTTGAATTGGATGTCCATGTCGGCATCGGTGAAACCGTAAAAGCTTGGCTCCAATTCAGGAATTTCACGACGCTCTTGGCGTTGCAAGGGATCCAAATTTGCCCAATGGCTTCCCATGTAACGGTAAGCGGCGATTAACTGTTGCGCGGCGACGCGCTTACGCCCCATTTCTGCATCCGCAGTTGCATGAACAGTGCGAATTGGGCCTTGTTTTGCGCGCTCAGCAAACGAAGCTATAACTGGTGCATGAGCAACATCGGGCTTAGCTGATCCGTCGACAGCAGGTACGTGCTGCATAGCATCAAAATAGGCGCGCCAATTCTCAGGCACTGCACCAGGGTTGTTGAGGTAGGTCTCATAAAGTTCTTCTACGTACGGGGCATTGCCGCCAAATAGGTAGGAACTGGCATTGAATTGCTGCATCATTTTGCTCACCTTTCTTCGCGCTTCGCGAGATTAGCGGGTTAATCAAACCTTCCGCGACACGGCCTGACCGGTTAGCGGATCGCACATCAGTATGTGGGAGGAAGGGCTGGTTGGACCACTTAATTGCGTCTAAAAAACAGACTAACTGAACATCCGGTTAGAACTACGTTCGTGTTACCAATCTTTACCAACATCATATTAAAGCATACTCAACTTAACAAAAAAAAGCGAGCCATAATGACTCGCCTTTTCTTCTTTTGACTACTATCTCTGGGAAATTGGCGGCACATCGCGCGTTGGCGAACCAACGAACAATTGACGGGGACGACCAATTTTTTGTTCTGGATCAGAAATCATTTCTTTCCATTGTGCGATCCAACCAACAGTGCGTGCCAAAGCAAAGATGCCTGTGAATAACGCCGTTGGAATACCAAGTGCACGTTGAACAATACCTGAATAAAAGTCGACATTCGGATATAGCTTACGAGACACGAAGTACTCATCTTCCAAAGCAATTTTTTCCAAAGCCATTGCCAACTTAAACAGTGGGTCATCCTGCAAGCCCAGTTCTTGTAAGACTTCATAACAAGTTTCGCGCATCAATTTCGCGCGTGGGTCGTAGTTTTTGTAAACACGGTGACCAAAACCCATCAGTTTGACGCCTGAGTTTTTATCTTTTACCTGTTTAATAAATTCAGGAATATTGTCAACGCTGCCAATTTCTTCAAGCATGCTCAAAGCAGCTTCATTTGCGCCGCCATGTGCGGGTCCCCACAAACAAGCAATACCAGCCGCGATACAAGCAAACGGATTTGCACCAGAAGA
>CAYPNW010000012.1:9750-23676 GCA_964411965.1 uncultured Burkholderiaceae bacterium | reverse complement strand
TTCATACAAAAGCCCCGTTCACAAAAGCGCCCGATGTTGAAACAATCTGGGAGTCAAAGAACGTGGTATTTTGCCGGATCGAAAAACTAAATCACACCTGCGTGTAAAGGCACAAAGTGGCAAGACTCTAGGCTTGTCTTGGTCCATTCACTTTTGCTTACACGCTGAATTAACTGCAGACTTTGCTGACGCCCACCAACTGGACCGATTAAACGACCGCCTATTGCCAGTTGTTCCAGCAATTGTTGCGGTATTTCCATACCTGCTGCCGCCAATATGATACCGTCAAATGGTGCAACCTGAGGCAAACCACACATACCATCGCCGTAATGCAGGCGGATATTTGCAATGCGCATCGGACGCAAATTCGATTTCGCCAGTTCATGCAAGCCCTTAATACGTTCGATTGAATACACTTCTTTGGCCACTAAGGACAAGACTGCCGCTTGATACCCGCATCCAGTTCCGATCTCAAGAACACGCTGCAGTGGTGCTCCATTGCGCATGATTTCTATCATGCGCGCCACAATATACGGTTGAGATATCGTTTGGTGGTAGCCAATTGGTAATGACGCATCGATATAGGCTTGACTAGACAAGCCCGACTCAATAAACAGGTGCCGTGGTACGACTCGAAGCGCTTCGAGTACTAGCGCGTCTTTTACGCCTTTTTGGGCGACCCGCGCAACCATCGCAGCGCGAATATTGTCTGAAACAAGCACTTCCGTTGGTGCAATCGCCGACACTTTATTCACGCCGATTCTAGTTCTATCCAATGCATCGCGCGATGGCGTTTGTTGCGGCATCGATGTTCTACGAGCTTGACTTTGTAACGCCGCATTTCGCATTGCCGTTTGCGGCGTCGCGGTGATATTTTTCGGGCTATGTTTTTCTTTCTTATCCACGACCGAATCTAGTTGCAATGGAAATTTCCCTTTGCTGCTCGTCTTGCCGGTCATGATAGATCCCGCACTAGATCATGGATTTGGCTGAAATTCGTGAGGTCCACCTGAAGCGGCGTCACCGACACATAGTTTTCGGACGTCGCATGAAAATCACTGCCTTCGCCAGCGTCCTTCGCGGCGCCCGGCGGGCCTATCCAATAAATCCGTCGCCCGTGGGGGTCAGTTGCCTGAATCACGGGCTCAGAAACATGTCGCTTCCCTAAGCGAGTTGCACGTACACCTTTGATTTCTGCATACGGCACATTAGGAATATTCACATTCAGCAAAAACGGTCGCGAAAAATGGGCAAAGTCTCTTTGCGCAAACTCGCGTGCGATACGTGCTGCACTATCCAAGTGGGACCATGCTTTATCCACCTGTGAAAACGCAATGGCGGGAACACCAAATAAGTAAGCCTCTGTTGCTGCGGCGACTGTCCCCGAGTACAGCGTATCGTCGCCCATATTCTGACCTTGGTTAATACCAGAGACAACCAAATCTGGTAACTCAGGCATGAGGGAAGTCAACGCAATATGCACGCAATCAGAAGGCGTGCCGTTCACAAAATAAAATCCATTGTCGGCGCGTTGCACTGAAAGGGGGCGATCTAAAGTTAACGCGTTCGAGGCCCCTGAACGATTGCTATCAGGCGCGACGACCGTAATCTCCGCGATGTCCCGCAAGGCATTTGCAAGCGCCACGATGCCAGGCGCGAGATAACCATCATCATTACTAATTAGAATTTTCATCCCTGCATTTTATTCTATTTCTGCTTCTTACCCGCTCTTCGTTCACTCCCATCTGGTGCGGCGAAGGCTGAAAATAAGGCATAATTAATTTTCGATCAAACACGCGGCGATTAAGGGAAACATATGAAAGCAATCTTGTGTAAAGCATGGGGCTTACCTGACACCTTGGTCGTGGAAGAAGTCGCTGATTTGACCCCACCTGCCAAGAACGTTGTGATTGATGTTCATGCGGCAGGCGTGAACTTCCCTGACGTATTGACTATCCAAAATAAATACCAATTCAAGCCGGAGTTACCATTTACCCCGGGCAGTGAATTAGCTGGCGTGATTCGCGCTGTTGGTGAAGGCGTGACCCATTTGAAAGTCGGCGACAAGGTCATCGCTTTTTTACCGCAAGGTGCATTTGCACAACAAGCACTGGCGCCTGTGCATTCAGTGTTACCCATGCCACCAGGCATGTCGTTTGATATCGCAGCGGCAATTACGCTAACCTACGGTACCTCGCACCATGCCGTCGTCGACCGAGCGCAACTCAAAGCAGGTGAAACCATGCTCGTGCTTGGTGCTGCGGGCGGCGTTGGTTTGGCGGCGATCGAAATTGGTAAGGCAGTCGGCGCGCGCGTCATTGCTGCCGCCTCTAGCGACGAAAAATTGCAAATTTGCGCCCAACACGGTGCCGATGTTTTAATCAATTACACGACAGAGGATTTGCGCGAAGCAATCAAAGTGGCGACTGAAGGCAAAGGCGCAGACGTGATCTATGATCCCGTAGGAGGTGCGTACACCGAGCCAGCATTCCGTTCGATTGCGTGGCGCGGACGTTATTTAGTCGTGGGATTTGCCAATGGTGAAATACCAAAACTTCCGCTTAACCTGATGTTACTGAAAGGAGCGTCCTTGGTAGGCGTATTTTGGGGCGAATTCACCAAGCGGGAACCACAAGCAAACCTAGTAGCAATGCGCGAACTCTTGACTTGGCTGGCTGAAGGCAAGATCAATCCGCATATATCTGCACGCTATCCATTGGCAGAAACAGCACATGCGCTCAACGATATGGCAGCACGAAAAGTCACAGGAAAAGTCATTATTGTGCCGTGAAGGGCAATGCGGCAAAACCGACTCGGCGGTTAAAGTGGTACAGCGTCACCCAACCAAAAGCGGTCTATATCTTTTAAACCCCATTTGCTTGCGTCTTCACGTGAGACGATTTTGTCTTGCAAACCTGGACCTGCGAGATCGAGTAAAACTGGCGTGATGTACGCTGACGATTTTGTTGAGAAGAATACGCGCACTTTTGGCAGCATTAAACTCTTACCTGCTTGCTGCTCGACTACCACGCCTAGGCGTCCAGACTGTAAGCGTACCAAGGTACCAACTGGGTAAATTCCAATGCTTTTAACAAAGGCTTGGAACACCGCGGGATCAAAATGGCCTTTACTCCACTCAGACATTTTTTTGAGTGATTCTGCAGGACACCAACCCTGTTTATAAGGCCGATTTGAGGTAATCGCATCATACACATCGCACACGGCGCCCATTTTGGCGTACAGGCTAATTTGATCGCCGGCTAAGCCTTTTGGATAGCCCGTACCGTCCATTTTTTCATGATGATGCAAGCAGACATCCAGTGCAATCTCCCCTATGCCGGTTGCCTCCAAAAGCATCTTGTAACCTTCTGCTGGATGTTCTTTGACGGCGACAAATTCTTCGTCTGTTAGCTTGCCAGGCTTATTCAAAATTTCCCCAGAGACGGCCATTTTTCCGATGTCGTGGAGAAGACCCGCCAATCCCGCTTCGCGCGTTTGCTTGTCATCTAAACCCAACATACGCGACAAAGCAATCATGAGTGCGCACACCGCAACTGAATGCATATACGTGTAATCGTCCGCAGTTTTTAACCGCACCAACCCAATCAATGCACCCGGGTTTCGCATCACTGAAGAGGCGATTTCCTCTACCAATGGCATCGCATTATCGGCGTCAATCGCGTTGCCCATGCGCGCTTCGCTAAACATAGAGAACACGGCTTTTTTCGATTTACCAACGATTTGTGCAGCACGCCCAAGTTCTGCATCCATAGAAACTGCTTGAATACTATCGAAAGAAACCGGTTCTACTTTGACTTCAACTTCAACAGGGCGCTCAATTTCAACAGCTTCCTCTTCGACCTGTTCGACCTCTTCAACAGTAACTTCGAGCACATCAAGTCCCTTGCTGGTGTCGATCCACGCATGCCGTATTTTCGCGTCTTTTATTTTTTTGATTTGATCTGGACTATCAATAAGAAAGGATTTCTGCCAAAAAGGTGAAGACATCCACGAACTACACAATTCGTGGATATACATCCCGTTTCGCAATTGAACAACTTCAATTTTTTTCAACATAATCCATTAAGATTTGCATGCCAACGTTTATCAAACAAGGACAGAAACGCGTGCACTTTTCAGCTTCTTCACGACTTCTTGCGTTTCATTTTACAGTAATGTCGGCGAAATTAAATGGAATAAACATTCCGTATGGCAATATTTAACAAGTGCGTAAAAGGCGCATGGGCTTGAAGAATTCTTGCATCGCTTTGTTTGTCACAAAGCTCAAATTGTATGGATGTTCAGCGACGATTAAACCAAACAATCGGCTTTCTTGCATTGCGTGCACTTGCTCTGCAATCTTCCCCCAAAGCACCAGCTTAACCTCGTTGTTTCGATTCTCATATTTTTCGGCTAATGCCGATAAGACGATCCTTAAAAAGGGTAACCAAGCTTTTGCGTCTTGCGCGGGTGGCACGTCAGCACGAAACACCAAACTTGCATTGAGCAATAAAAAACCCTGGCGGAATAAATTTTCTTGCAATTGAGCGAGACGCTCAATCAGTGGCGGCTGTTGTTGCATGCCCAAATGTCTAGCCTTAGCTACGGCCTCTTTTGTCGTCAGAGCTTCGTCTAACAAACCCTCTGCAACCAACAACATCTTCATGAAGTTGCGCAATGAGGTCGCGCGGTTCAATTTTTTCGCTAAACCATCCTCTGACCACAAGGCATCGACGCCGCCATCCATAAAGCAAATGCCCGTCGCGCTCTCCTCCCGTGGATAGGGGCCTTCGCCAATCAAAACATATCGCACGTCGTCAATCGCTTGAGAAAAGGCAGCAAAAATTCTATCTTGAGTGGGTAAAAAATGCGCGCGCTCCAAGTTTGCGAGATAACTCGGGTTAGCTGCATGAACCGCGTCTAATCCGTTTTTCAAATGAGGTTGCCAACTTGGATGCGCCAATTGCAGTTGTCGTGACCAAAAAGGGGAAATGGCAGTTTCCATTTTTTAAAAAACTTTTACGCGTTTAAGCAAGAACGGAGGCTGCTAGCGTCGCTCTTGTGGTCGCCCTTGTGGCGGTACAGGGATGCCTGTCGGAGAAATGATTGGCTGGCCGCCACTGGGTGGTGGTGTGGGCGCAGGGGGAACGTAGCTATTAGGGCGACTTTCTGGCGGCGGTGGAACGTAGGTATTTGCGCGATTATCGGGCACCGGCGTGGGAAACGCTTGTATGCCCGAATTGATAGGCGTCGCTTGCGGCAATTCGATGCGCTTCATCGCGCCCGACTCCGAAATCACCACATACGCTTCATGCACTTCTTGCAGGCGCACGCCCGGCGCGAGCTCACGCCCAATCTGTATTGCTTGTGGCGCTTTTCCATCGGCAATCACAATCGCCGAGCTAATACCGTTCTCTTTCGCGACCACGACGCCTTTTAACTGATAGTTACTCGGCGCAGCTTCTGCAACAGGGTTGCGCCCGAAGATGCCACCCCATTGACCCACACTCGGCTCAAAACTAGCAACGGCAGTAGGCGCGATCACCTCACGCGACTTTGGATTAAAAATCCGTAAAGCCCAATACGTGAGGGACATGCAGAGCAATAAAAAAAGCAGAAAACTTGCTAGTAAGGGCATGCGCTTCATTTCATTTCCTGTTTGAACTGGTGCACAACGTTAGCGCACCAATTGATTGATTTCAATAATAGGCAACAGCACGGCCAACACAATCAGCAGCACCACCACGCCCATCGCTAAGATGAGCACTGGCTCTAACAAGCCCGCCATGGTGAGAGCGCGGCGCTCTAAGTCTTGTTCTTGTTGGTTCGAGGCGCGTTCCAACATGGCAGGCAATTCACCTGTCACTTCACCCGCGCGTATCATATGAATCAACATCGGCGGAAAGTGTTTATGCGCCGATAAAGCGCGGGCTAATCCCACACCTTCTCGCACACTTGCCGTTGCTTCTTCAACTTGCGCTTGCATGGCGACATTCGATAGGGTTTCTTTGCTGGTCTGTAAAGCTTGCAAGATCGGCACACCCGAACCTGTGGTAATTGCTAAGGTGCTGGCAAAACGGGCGGTATTTAAACTGCGCTCAAAACGACCATAAACTGGCGCGTTTAAAAGCCATGCGTGCCAGCGCATTTTTACTGCGGCATTGCGCAGAGAAAGTCGCCACGACGAGTAAAAAGCAATCAACAAGAACAAAACAAAAATGCCGTAGGTTTTCACAAAGTCGGACACTGCTAGCATCATCACCGTCAAAAATGGCAGTTTCTGTTTGGTATTGACGAAGACCGTCACAATTTGTGGCACCACGTAGGTCAACAAGAAAATCACAATTGAAAAGGCCACCACCGTCACGATGGCTGGGTAAGTGAATGCCAAGCGTATTTTCTGCACCAAGGAATTACGTCGCTCGATGTAATCCGCCAAGCGCGACAAGACGCGTGCTAACTGGCCGATTTGCTCGCCCGAGGCGACCAAGGCGCAATAAATTGGTGGGAAATCATTCGGATGCTGGCGTAAGCCATCAGACAAAGCGGCACCCGCCAAAATTTCGGACCGTATTGAAGCGATGAGGTCTCTCATGTACACCCGCTCCGCTTGCTCTAGCAAGGCGGAGAAGGATTGCTCCAATGGCAAACCGGCTTCCAAAAGACTCGCTAATTGGCGTGTGAACAAGGCAATTTCAACGCTTGAAAGGCGTTCGCCAAACATGCTGCGTTTTTTGTTTCCTTCGGCGTCGAGTTGATTGACGATGGCCTCAACCACAATCGGCACCAGCCCCTGCGTGCGCAGATCAACCCGCGCGGCGCGTGCGCTATCTGCCGTCAAAACACCTTTTTTTGTCACGCCGGTTGAATCAACGGCTTCATATCGAAATGCAGGCACGGACTAAATCTTTCTTGAGTTAGAACTTATGCAAAACAGAGCTTGGCGTGGTTGCTTCGCTTTGCCAACGGTATTTTGTGTAAGTCCTATTAAGTGATCAATACCTTCAGGATGCATTCACTGAAGCCTATTGATTTTAAAAAACATGGAGTATGTCTATTTTTAGCTATATTTGCGCTTATTTTACAAGCGCATCAATTTAATACTGGTCAATGTATGCATTTATTCCTTGGTCACGCGAAGGAGTTCCTCTTGGGTCGTGACACCAGCTTGTAGCCACCGCTCGCCATCCTCGCGCATGGTTTTCATGCCGTCTTTTTGCGCCGCCACGCGCACTTCTGCCTCTGCCGCTTCATGATGAATCTGCGCACGTATCGCTTCTGTTGTGAGCAACAACTCGTACACGCCGACCCGGCCTTGGTAACCTGTATGGGCGCACTGATCACAGCCTACAGCGTGCCAGCGCTCATGCTCAAATACCTTGCAGTGGTTACACAGCTTGCGCACCAGCCGCTGTGCGACGACACCCAACAGTGACGAGGACAACAGAAAAGGTTCAATCCCCATATCCAGCAAACGCGTAACCGCCGCTGCAGAATCATTCGTATGCAAAGTCGCCAGCACCAAATGCCCCGTCAATGAGGCTTGCACA
The DNA here is from genome assembly GCA_964411965.1 of uncultured Burkholderiaceae bacterium. Lineage (GTDB taxonomy): Bacteria > Pseudomonadota > Gammaproteobacteria > Burkholderiales > Burkholderiaceae_D > Undibacterium. The sequence continues at coordinate 16,126 of CAYPNW010000012.1, read as the reverse complement.
GCAATTTGCGCCGTCTCGAGATCGCGAATCTCACCGATCATAATGACGTCAGGGTCTTGCCGCAAAATAGCGCGCAGCGCTTTTGCAAAACTCATGTCGATCTTCGTGTTGACTTGCGTCTGCCCCACTCCCGCCAACTCGTATTCAATCGGATCTTCTACTGTCAGAATATTGGTGGTGCCCGCGTTTAAGCGCGACAACGCCGCGTACAAGGTGGTGGTTTTACCGGAGCCCGTTGGACCCGTGACCAATACGATGCCGTGTGGCTGCGCGATGAGTTTGTCGAACTGCTCAAGCACACGACCATCCATGCCCAAATTGGTTAAATCTAGCTTACCTGCTTCTTTATCTAACAGACGCAAAACCGCACGTTCGCCGTGCCCTGTTGGTAAGGTTGATACCCGCACATCGACAGGTTTGCCACCAATGCGCAAGGTGATACGGCCATCTTGCGGTAAGCGTTTTTCTGCAATGTCCAATTGCGCCATAATTTTGATACGCGAAACCAACGAGGCATGGATGGCTTTCTTCGGGCGCACGACATCGCGCAAAGCACCATCAACCCGAAAACGCACCACCGAAATTTGCTCGAACGGTTCAATATGAATATCCGATGCCCCTTCGCGCAAGGCTTGGGTCAACAAAGCGTTGATCATGCGGATGACAGGTGCATCGTCAGCCGATTCAAGCAAGTCTTCAATCGCTGGTAAGTCTTGCAGCAGTTTCGCCAAATCTAAATCTGACTCAACTTCGCCGACCACATCTGCCGCGTCGCCGCCCGAACCGGCATAGGCTTTGGCAATTTCAACCAGCAACGCCTCTTGTGGCAATACACGTAACTTTATCTGGCCAAATCGCCGTCCCACTTCAGCAATGGCGCTAGGGTTGGTTTGCCTTGAAACCAAAACCTCAACGTGCGCCTCATTTGCTGTTGATTCGCGACAGGCCAACAGGGAAAAATCCCGCGCGAAAGCGAATGGCAGTAAGCGATTCTCAAGCATGCTCATTACTTACCTTCTTTACGATCAGTCGCATTTTTTTCAGTCAATGGCGCTGTTGGCTTCGGCTTTCCTTCGCCATTCGGCAAACTCAAGAGACGACCTTTTTCTGCTTTCGGCAAACCGCCGTCATCAATATTGCCCGAGGCTTTAACGTACTCTGTGCGTAAATGGTCGTAACGATCGAGCGAGACGGCGTCACTTTGCTCGCCATTGCGGACTATCGTTGGCCGCAAAAACACCATCAAATTGCGCTTGGTGCGGCTGTTACGCTTGTATTTGAATAAATTGCCCAAGATGGGAATATCGCCTAGCACAGGAACCTTTTCCTCGAGTCCACTCTTGTCATCGGAAATCAGCCCACCCAACGCAATAATGGCGCCATCGTCCACCAACACATTGGTCGAAATTGAACGCTGCGTTGTGCTCAAGCCTTGGTTGCTATTGCGGCTCGATTCGATTACCCCAGAAACTTCTTGATAAATCGCGAGCTTCACCGTGCCACCCTCAGAAATTTGCGGCTTTACAGTGAGCTTCAAGCCGACATCTTTCCGCTCAATGGTCTGGAAGGGGTTTGCACCGGAGGTACCCGAAGTTGCTTGGGCAAACGAGCCTGTCAAGAAAGGAACGTTTTCACCCACGACAATACGCGCTTCTTCATTATCCAAAGTCAGCACATTCGGAATAGACAGCACGTTGCCCTTGTCATTGGTTTGTACGGCACGTGCCAACGCACCAAGTCCAACTTGATTTCCCACTTGCCGAACGATACCTACCGAAAGGCCAGCGCCCAACGTCGGCGTCGCGGCGGTCGCCAGACCGAGCAAATTATTTGTAGCGCTTAAGACACCACCAGCAACACGGTAATTACTATTGGCGTCACCCGTTGCTGCCAACCATTGCACGCCAAAATCGGACGCCTCAGTTAAATTAACCTCGACGATTAAGGCCTCAACATAGACCTGTGCACGGCGCGCATCGAGCTGATCAATCACACTGCGCAAGTTTCTAAAAACGGGATCACTAGCAGTGATAATCAAGGTATTCGTCGCAGAATCTGCTTGGATAAAGCCACCACCACTTCCAGACGAAGCATTATTCGACGAAGTATTGGACGAACTTGGTGGCAAGCCAGCGCCAGTCACGCCCGTGTTTTGATTGCCTTGTCCGATAGGGCTAGGCTGCCCTGGTGCTAAAGCGCTCAAATTGGAACTTGAAGGACCGCTGCTAGGCAGCGCGCTATCAGAACTCAAAATTGAGCGCAGCGTCGCTGCCAACTTGACGGCTTCCGCGTTCTTCAGATACACGACATGGACATTGCCAGGTAACGTGGTCGGTTGATCTAATTTGCTAATCAAGGTTTTAACTAAATTAGCGCGCGCTACCGAAGGCGCTTTGATTAAAATCGAATTCGTACGTGGATCTGCCAATAAGACCAAACGACCAGAGTCCCCTGCGCCTGGCGCGTTGTTGTCAGTGAGCTTTACTACTAACGCAGCGATATCGCTCGCAATTGCATGTTTGATAGGAACCACATCTAAATCATTACTTGCTGGCACATCTAAGGCCGCGATGATTTTCGCCAATCGTTTTAAATTATCGGCGTAATCAGTGATGACAATCGAGTTGTTACCGGGGTTAGCATTGATGGTGTTATTTGGCGAAATCAAAGGCCGCAATACAGTCACAATATTATTGGCGGATTCATAATTCAGTCGGTAAATCTGCGTCGCGATTTGATCACCTTTTGCGCCCTCAGTTTGCGTTGGCCCCGCCTGCAGCTTTGCATCGGCTTCGGGTACGACTTTGGTATAACCATCGGCCGTGACAATCGCATAACCTTGCAGGCGCAAACTTGAAGCGAGCAACTTAAACGCTTGCTCCTTCGTCAGCGGCTTTTCTGACACCAAATTGATCTGCCCTTTTACCCGCGGATCAATGATGAAAGTCGTGCCTGTGTAATGACCAATCGCTTTGACAACTGATTCAATATCTGCGCCAACAAAGTTCAACGCGGCGGCATTTTGACTTGGGTCTTGTGCAAAAACAGGCAGAGAAGTTACGCTAGAAAACAAACTCGCCATCACCATCGTCATCACTGACAAGCGATGCCAATTGGTTTCTTTGGTGGCACTTTTTTGCATATTATTTTGCAAAGAATCATAGCTCGCATGAGAGCCGAAGGCAGGACAATCTTTATGCATATTTAATGTCGTCTGGATGATGTTTTTTTTCATTTGAACTCTAACGCGATTACGTCTTTATTACCGTCTTTACGACGCTGCCCAAGCAAATTCAGTAAATTTGCCAACTTGTCTTCTTGCCCATCAGCGGCAAACGCTTTGCCATTAAAACTAAAACGCCCGCTTTCCATATTTCCTTTACCACTTAACAGCAGCGGGCCTTGCAGCGACACCAAATCAAGTTCCGCCCGTGACCCACGCCAGCTAAAGTCCAAACGATAACTGCCTAGCGGCTTGATCGATGACAGACGCGAGGCCATATCGTTTAGTTCCAACTGCATGACGCCTGTCAGTTCGAGTTGCTGATTCACGCTTGCGATGTCTAACGCATTCCACGTCAAGCGACATTTTCCGCTCGGGCCTATGGTATTCAGCGGCGCACCTAAGCCTTCTAAGCGTTCTGGTGGCAGAGACAAACTACCGGCGCTAACGCGCCAGCGACTCCAATCACCAGTCACTTGAATCGGCGTCGCCATCACCGCACTATTCTCAAATTCTACCTTTAACTGACCGAACAAAATCGCGGGAGAAATATGCCACGAAAAACGCCCCGGGAAAAGCGGCGTCACTGCACCAGAATTTCCCGAAGCACCACCAACAAATGCCGAACCACGCCAAAAACTCCCCTGCACATCACCCAATACAATACGACCACCTGTTTGTTTTTCTAACGCCAAAGCAAACCAACTAGCAGGCAAAAAAAACAACAAGCTTAGCGCAACACTCAACAAGCCAAACAACAGCCAAACAAGTACAAACCGCTTCGACATCTAGTTATTGCCCCGCTGCTGGCGCATCGTTAGTACGATATTCACTTGCCCAGGTTCCGGCAACGCACTGACCTTTGCTTCATCAACCGACAAGCGTGCCACTTTTTGCATTTCCAAAATCCACTCCATTACGTTGGCGTAAGACACCGCATTCGCCTGCACCCTCACCACTGAGTCTGATACAGACAAGGTTTGCGCCTTAATGTTCCGACGCTGTAATGAAGAATCAACAAATTCACGAGAAATGGGATCGACGTTTTCGGCAATCAATCCCGCTATTTGGTTGTACTGACCAGACAAACCCGCCATTTCTGCCGCCTGTTGGCGTAATAGCGGAATTTCTTTTTGTAGTTTATTTTTACTTGTGATGGCGGGGTCAATTCCGACAAAGTAAATCAAAGTAGAAACAACCACTACAGAACCAATACTCAACAAGCGCCGCTCACGCGCATCGCGCTTGGTCCAGAATGCAGAAAAGGATTCATTGAATGAGTCGCTCAAGCTAGAGAAGATCATTTTTCATCCCCTTTCTTGGCGCGAATCTGCAATGCGCCATCGTTTGTGCTGACCAGTACCAAAGCTTGTTCTTTCAGCGCGGCGCGTAACGGTTCGGTGGGTATCAAGGCCATGGATTTCACTTTCACAAAGAGACTTTGCGCGCGGTACTCCACGGATACCACGGCCGCTTCGGGTTGCGCAGTGGTGACTGTTCTATCCCAGACCTGTGCAAATTGCGCAGCAAGTACCAAAAAATCGTCAGGCACTGATTGGCCTGCGATTTTCTTCGACTGCGCTATTTTTTGCTGCATTTGCACGAGCGGATTCACAATCGTGGTTTCCTTCGGAAAGCTCTGCCTATACGTGCTCGTCAGTGACGAACGTAATGCACTTGCTTCTCGCTTAAGGCCCCATGTCTCGACATTTAAGCCAACAATCCAAATCAAGAGCGTTACAACGCTCAAGCGCAACGGCCAACGCCAGCGCGACCAATTGAATGAAGTCTGATTTTGATGGGTAATTGGCGCCATGAGATCACGGCTGTGCGCGCCTAAACCAGCGATGCGGGTAGCCCACTCAGCGGCATGAATGCTTACTCGCGCAGCTAAATCCGGATTGGTGGCTAATTCATGTTGATAGACCTCAAGCCGCGACCTTGGCAATGCCAATTGAATATCGCCTTCTGGTACAAGCAAATCCAAAAGCTGCATTAGTTCTTGTAGCTCCGCGCTTTCATTTGCTTTGGTCGACGGAGCAGTACTAGTACTATCCGCGGAAACCCCATGCCTCTTAATCGACACGCCACGTGCCGATTTATCTATTGAACAGATTGCCAGCTCAAGACTCAAATCACTTTCGTCAACCAAAGCGACAGTCGCATCCGCTAAAGGCTTCAGCGCTAACGATGTGGCAAATGCAGAGAGCTTCTTGGCTCCCAAGACGAGGGCTTTTTGATAAACCGTCTGCATCCACGCCTTCTCAACCACGGCAACCGTCGTCACACCTTGCTCAACCGGGCTTGCTAAAAGAATGGCATCAGCTGGATCGCCCAAGAGCTGGTCTTCAAGTAAACTCGGTAGCGCCAACTTGAGTTTGGCGTGTGACATGGGTGGCACTTTAATCGAGATTAAACTCACATCACTCGCAGCCAGCAGCAATGCCACCTGATTGGCGTTCACAGCAAACTGCTTGAGCGCCGATAGTGTTTCGCTGCCTTGCTGCACAATCTTTCCTTCAGCACTGACCAATGCGAATGGCCGCACAAGCGTTGCCCAGTCCGGTGCATCGTGCACCGCGGCTTTTGAGGGCAACAAGATGTACAGAGTATTTGCCATAAAAATTTAAATCCTCACGCGTTATTCTTTTTTGCTTATTTGTGGAACTAAGGGTGCTTTTTCGTGTTGCTAGTGGCGACTAGGTTTCAATTTTCTTTGACCCAAAGTATTTTCGTTTGGTTGCCACTGCGCTCAAGCAAAGCGGTAATCTCCAAGCCTGAACGACTCAGTTTCACTTTACCATTGATGAAAAAAAAGTTGGTGGAAAACGACACATCATTGTCTTGGTACACCGCGTTCTTTAATTGCGCCCGCGCTTTAAAGTCTGCCAAATCACGAAAAATCGCGCGGTCACGTATCGCCACAATGAGTGCGGCGTCGCTCAAGCTTACGCCAAAGAGCCGGGCCGAAATCACTTCTGCTGATGCGGTATTGATATTCACGGGCGTTGCAGCTGCACTGAAATTGCCTAAACTTCGGGTCGGCAGTACGGCAACAAAATCGCGTAGACGATTCACCATCTGCGGTGTAAAGCCTGCGACCGAAAGCAAATCTTCCACTTGACTAAAGCGCAAACTTTTCACAGTTGCCGC
>CAYPNW010000012.1:7289-9650 GCA_964411965.1 uncultured Burkholderiaceae bacterium | reverse complement strand
GACAATGCCGCTTCGCTGGCTTCAGTATCGCTTTTACCATTTTCTACATATTGATCAAGCTGGGTTTCGCCCAAGGTGACGGCCCAAGGTTCACCCAAGTGATCGACCTCGTTAGAATTATTCGCGTCTTCACGCAAAATCAGGCGCGCCCAATCTAAAGCGCCCCGTAGCACCCATTTTTTTTGCAACTGGAAGCGTTGATTCTCGATTGAACGAACCTGCACTTGCTGCTGCCAAAACAGGCTCGCCACGATAGTAATGGCCAAGGTAGTGAGTAACAGGGCCGTCACAACGGCGACCCCACGCTGGTACTTTGGAATCACGCCGCCCCCAACAAAAATAACTTCAACAGCGGCGCGGGTCTACCGTTCAATTGCAGGGATATTTCTAGGCCGGATTTCGGTGGAATTGGTTTAGTGACAAGCGTAGTCGCTGGATTGGGCGCGACGTCTGTGCCAGCTATCCGCCAGGTGTTTTCATCCGAATTCCAAGTGCGCATCTCAAACGTTGCGACGTCTTTCTGCAAGCTCACCACTGGCATCGCATCTGTCTCGTTGATGGCGCGTTGCCAATCCAGATCAAGCGTCTCCAAGTCACGGGTGGGAATCGATTCGCGCCGACTGAGCTCGCCATTTACCAGTCGGTAAGCCACTACTTGCAAACGGGTGGGTTGATTATCTTCAAACACGGTACGCACCATGATTAAGCGCTGCTGCCCTCCTCGCAAACTATCGCGAGTACCGAGCAGAGTGGGGCTTGCTAGATGGGCGCTATCATTTTCTAGTTGTGCGAAAAAAATTTGCGCACCGCGCGTTTGTTCTAATTCATTGGTGAGACCAACCCGTGCGCGCACGATGCTATCTAAACCGCGCCAACCCAAAACAGCAACAATCGCCAAAACGGTAATCGCCACCAACAACTCGATAAGTGTGAATCCTCGCGTATTGCTTATTTGCTTAGAGCGCATTTGGCACGACCTGTGTTAGCTTCACAATGCGGCGCTCTGGCCGACTCGCTTCAAACACATACACTTCGACGCGGCGAAATGAAGGATTAGGCGTGCCGATCACATGTTCTTCGCAGACCAAATTAAGCTCTGCTTGCGGGCAGGGAAAATTACGTTCGCCAATTTGCGGCCACTCCTTACCCAAGCGAATTTGCGTTAAGCGGTTTTCGGCTGACCAACTGGCCATCATGGACGCCCGCAGATCCGCGCTGTTCTGTGTCAAGCTACCCACAGCGCGCAGACTTGCGCCCAACGCGGTGGCAACAATCACCAATGCCACCAAGACCTCCAACAAAGTGAAGCCCACTTGCTTGGTTGTGCGATTAAACTTGGCTACTTTGTTCACAAATTTCCCCTACTCCGCAACAAAGTGACCAATGCCATCAGCACGAATGACTGCGCGCTCTTCGCCATACACAAGCTCAAGTGCGAACGGGCGATCAACCGGCTCACGACCAAACAAGATTCGTAACGAGTTACCGTCGAGTTGCGTGTTGTTTGATAAGGATAAGCGGGTCGGAAAAAAAGTAAATTCGCGCTCGCGCAACATGTCGAGGTCACGAATTTCCTCCCACCGGTTTTCATTTTTAACTAAGAACCGATAACTGGTCGCATTCGCTTCAAATGCAGTGGGACGATTACGCACGATTGCCTCTTCGCGCACAACCTGCAGAAGCAAAGAGATGCGCTGAGCGTCAGTCAATAATTTTTGCCGATTAGTTTGTAGCGCATTGACGGAAACGACACCTAACATGATGCCGATGACCACCAACACCACAAGCAGCTCAAGCAGTGTAAATCCACGTTCACGGGGTAGCTCAGGCACGACGTTCAATATTTATAAGTCCCAAGAGCCAATATCGGCATCGTTTTCGACACCATTTGGCTGCCCGTCTGCGCCATAAGAAAAGACATCAACCTCACCTTTGATACCCGGTGAAAGGAATTGATATGGATTGCCCCAAGGGTCTTTAGGCACTTTATCGAGATAACCACCCGTCTTCCAACCATTGGCTGACGGACCTGAAGTCGGTTTCACCAAAAGCGCTTGTAAGCCTTGCTCTGTGCTGGGGTAATGTTGGTTGTCGAGTTTGTACAATTTGAGTGACTGCACAATACTAGCGATATCCTGCTTCGCCGCGACAATCCGGGCGTCGTCCGCACGGCCCAACAATCTAGGTACAACCAAGGCGGCCAAAATCCCCAAAATAACCACCACCACCATAATTTCGATCAAGGTAAAGCCGCGTTGCTTATGCGTGCTTGATTTCAGGTTTTTTTGTGCCAACGATAAACGCATACCAGCAGTATTGAAAAAAATAGACATAGATGTATTTACTAAAAATGTGGATCAA
>CAYPNW010000012.1:4400-7189 GCA_964411965.1 uncultured Burkholderiaceae bacterium | reverse complement strand
TGGCGGGCTTTTACGAAACCTTACAAAACAAAAATTCAAATCAGAATATAACGTCGACCGAACGTACAAAATACGACAATCTGCACAAAAAATCATCCTAAGCCAATCGTACAGCACGGTAATTATTTCAAGAATTGGGAGAGTATATTAAAAAATAGGGGTTTATACGCTTTATTTTCAAGCACTCCTATTGAATACAAGCATAGGTATAAGATAGTTCCGCATATTTCCCCTTACTTAGTTTTTGGCTATTAAAATCTGCGCAAAAACTAGGCAAAAAAAATCCCCCGACTAATCGGGGGATTTTTACTCAAGCAGCAATTACTGATAATTCGCTACCAAGGTTGTGCCACTAACCGCAGAATATGCGTTGACTAGCAGGTAGTAAGTTCCTACTCTTGGTGCTGCAATGGTGATCGTTTCGGCATTGGTTGCGCCTGCCGATCTTGCATCGTTTGTCGTGGTGGTTGGCGTTGCACCAAATCGCGCATAAATATCACCGTCGCCTGTGCCGCCAGACAATCTAAACGTGAGATTTCTAGCCCCAGTTGGCACAACAAATGAATACAACCTTGACGTACCTCTTGCCAATGTGATGCCCGTTACCGTCACACCACGTGTCAAGGCTGTTGCCGTTGGTGTTGTCGCGCAACTTACGCCCACCGCACTGAATGCCGCAGTGACGTCAGCAACGACATAACCACGATTCGACGCTGCCGTTTGCACGCCACAAGCACCTTGGTTGAACGTGCTGTTGGCAGTCCAATACAAGCGGTTTGCATCGGCAAACACTTCAAATGCCTTACGCGTAGACCAACCTGGTCTGGTCGCAAGGTTATAGAAGGCTTTGTTGTAAACACCACTGCTATAGTGCACATCGAGACCTGTGGTGTAACGGCTTGCGTTGTCGATCGAACGCCCATCCAAAGGTGGGTTATTCATGTAACGTAATGCACCCGATGCCTTGAAAATTTCAGGTCCAATTTGCCAATCGTTACTGCCTCTAACGTAGTTTTCAACGGCTTCACCAGCCATATCGGAGAAAGCCTCGTTCATACCACCTGACTGACCCGAATACACTAAGCCAGAATTTTGCTCAGTAAAGCCATGGCTGACTTCATGACCAGCTACGTCGATCGACACCAATGGGTAGAAAGTTGTTGCGCCATCACCAAAGCTCATGGTGCGGCCATCCCAGAATGCGTTTTCATAATTGGTGCTGTAGTGCACGCGCATGACCAGCTTTTGGCTAATTGGACGAATCCCCAGCCATGTTTGATACATGTTGAACACTTGCTGACCAAAGTAATACGCATCGTTAATAGGGGAATACGCGCCATTGACTGCCTTGTAAGTGTTACGTGGGCAAGTGAATTGGTATGGGGTCACGCTTGTGGTGCCGTTTCTCAAATCCACAGCGTCCACATTTGTGCTTGTCATCGTGCAGTTGGCACTGACGACCAATGGACCATACTTCGCGCCTGTTGAGCCAAATTCATAAGCGCCAGTTTTCGCGTTTCCGCCTGGGCCAGTCGCGTTCACGTGCGTGATGCCTTCCCATTGTTCGATCACGGCGCCCGTGTTGGCATCCATCAAGAAATGAGGACGGCTTGGCTTGTCTGTACTAGTTTTAGTCACGAAGGAAACCAAATAGACCAATTGCGCCACGTTCTTGTCGTTCATACGCACAAACAACTTGGATTGATCGTTTTCGGTTGTACCTGCGCGCATAGCTGTTTTTGCGACGCTTAAGGCTTGCGCAGCGCTCATTTTTGCTTTTGCGCTTGGAACGTCAGCAGCAAGGTTGCTTAACATCGAACCTTTGAAGCTCTCTTTTCCGTCTGCATCAGAGTGATGCACGATGCCTTCGCCAAAGACTGGCACGCCTTGGTGGAATTGCTGATAACGGGTAACCACGCGACCGTTGGCAAATTTTTGACTGCGCAGGCTTTGTACTTCTTCCGCAGCCATGCCAAGTTTTTGATGCACGCCAGCGACGGCTTGACCAGTGATACCGCGTGATGCCGCAGTGATACCGGCTGGCGCTGGCACAACAAAGTTTTCAAGGTCCACACGATCGGCTGCCATCGCACTGCAAGCAGCGGAAATCGTGGCGGCAATCACTAAGGGACGTGCAATCTGATGCAATTTCAAAGCTTTTTCCATTATTTCTCCAATTTCGTTGTTGAACCGAACGGTGCCGTTCGGACTAAAGGTCTTGATCGCACGGGTTGCGCGAACTCCGCCTCTTTTTTAACTCAGCTTGAAGTGGATGTGACTAAGGGCATTTGATCACTCTCCCAGCGAAAACACTGACCAACCGATGCCTAACTTCGTCCCTATAACGATAGAGTGTTAGCCATCACTGCAGCCCACGCAGCTGCCTAATAGTTAATCAGACATAGGGTCAAAATAGAATGTGCTCGTTGTTTTTTTTCACGCAAAAAAACAGTGCAATTCCCAGTGCACCGAAGAAAATTTTGTTCGCTAGCCCGCCAAACCCAAAAAAACGCATACATCAGGAAATAAATGCACTAAATCAATATTTTTATAGTGGTTTTTATCAAGAATGTTTTTATAAAAAATACGAAACTAGATAATGAATTCGACGGTCACCCCGAATAATTAACGGGAAAAGTCTCTTTTTTTCACATAAAAAACAAAAAACGCACTATCGAAGTGCGTTTTTTTCCTTCACCAAATTTTATTGCCTGATTCGGGACACGCGCCAAACGCCTTCATCAAGCGAGTCGCAAAGGCAGGCTTCGCAAACGTTGGCCTTTCAAAGC
>CAYPNW010000012.1:2150-4300 GCA_964411965.1 uncultured Burkholderiaceae bacterium | reverse complement strand
GCGCACCACACTTTATGCACTTTGATTGCAGTGTCTTCGACGGAGACTTCTGCAATCTCACAAACAATGCTACCAAACGATTGATGTAGAGCGATTCCTCGCGCTCGCCCTGCAGGCGTTGGTTCGGCAGCCGCTTTCACTGCCAACTCCAACACCGCCCGATGACGCGGGTGATTTTTTAGTAGTTCGCGGCGAAAATCAATTGGTGTTTTACCGACTGCATGGGCAAGTTCGTCAATAAAGCTTTCTTTAAAAAATGCATTATGAGAATGCCCCACGGAACGCCAATAACCAATCGGCACGGGCGTCGGCACGATGACATGGGCAATTTTTTGATGGGCAAATTCGTAGGGCATATCAAATTCGCCTTCCGCCGTGGTTTTATCTGGCCCTGCGGCTGGCAATCCAAAACTACGCTTCATCACTTGCTGCGTCACCGAGCCCGATGCCGATTTATTTTCATACGCCAGCACTTGCCCCTGCTTGCTCACAGCGGCGCTAAAGCGCGCTAACGCTGCGGGACGATACATGTCATAGCGGGTATCTTGTTCGCGACTCCAAATCACTTGCACAGGTGCGCCTTGAGTTTGACGAGCAATGGCGACCGCTTGCACCACCATATCCACTTCCAAGCGTCGACCAAAGCCACCGCCTAAATAAAACATATGGATATGCACATTTTCGGCGCTGATCTTTGCTGTTTTCGCTGCCGCGCCCACGGCAATGCTCGGGACTTGTGTAGAAACCCAAACGTCGACACGACCATCCTTCACTTGCGCGGTGCAATTGATCGGCTCCATCGTGGCATGCGCCAAAAACGGCGCGCGATATTCCGCTTTAATAAGTGTTGCCGTTGGATCTGCCAAACCTTGTTTGACATCGCCTTGGCTGTAATAGGTAAATCCTGATTCGGTATCAAGTTGCTGCGCCAATTCCTTAAACACGGCTGCGCTATCTAATTGGCCATGCGTATTTGCATCCCACTCCACCACGAGTTCCTCGCAAGCTTGTTTGGCGCGCCAAAAATCCTTCGCGACAACTGCCACACCTGTGTGACCCGCACCAACGTCGACAGAAAAATCGATGACATGCATGACGCCGGGCTTTTGTTTTATTTTTTCTGCATGAACTTGGCGTACTGTGCCACCAAGCACGGGCGCCATTTTGATTGCCGCAAACACCAATCCTGGAGGGCGCGTGTCAATACCAAACAGCGCGGTGCCATTCACTTTACCTGCGATATCAGTGCGAGCTTGCGCTTTACCGATCAAGCTAAAATCTTTAGGGTCTTTTAGGCGCACATTATTTGGCGCAGTGCCCATGGCTTTGGGCGCAAGCTCGCCGTAATGAGCGAATTTGCCTGAAGCATGACTGACCACACCCTTACTCACGCTGCACTGCGCAGCGTCTACGCCCCACTCTTTCGCTGCGGCCTGCACTAGCATGGCGCGCGCCGTTGCCCCCGCTTGCCGCATTGGCATCCATGAATCTTTCACGCTGGATGAGCCACCCGTCATTTGTATGCCCAATTCACGTGCCAATTTGGCCGTCATCCATTGCGCGGTTTTTTTTAAACTACCTTGGTCATCTGGGTGAAACGGCAAACCGTCTGCAATGGCGGCGATATTGCCGTAGATCTTGTCTATCGGCGCCACTACGGTCTTGATTTGACTTAGTGCGACATCAAGCTCTTCTGCCACCAACATTTGCAAGGCGGTGTGGATACCTTGCCCCATTTCGCTTTTATGCATGACCACAAATACGGTGCCGTCAGCGGCGATTTTGATCCAACCATTAAGGGCTACTTCGCCCGCTTCGGTAAGTAAAGGCAAGGCGCCTTGCAGACGCTGGCGGGGCGGCAGCAAGCCCCAACCGACAATCAAGGCACCAGACACACCTAAACCCCCCAAAATAAAGCGGCGGCGCGTTTTTTTCTTTGGCTCTTGCATAGCAAACTCTCCAATATGGGGAATGATATTAACGATTTTGTCAGTGGTTTTAATGTGCGACGGCGCGCGACGCTTCAGACCTGTTTCGTTTGCTGACTTTTTACATTGCTATCCTTGTCGACGCGGATACCCTTGTGCCGTAATTCTGACCCAAACGACTTCCTTTTCCTCAGCCGTCATGGCAACCCAATGGGCCACTTC
>CAYPNW010000012.1:0-2050 GCA_964411965.1 uncultured Burkholderiaceae bacterium | reverse complement strand
ACGTTAGTATCGCTTAAATTCGCGATCGCAGTAAAAGCCGTTTAAATACGCAAAGCCAAACATCATTATCAGACGTGTACACCCGTGAAGAAATTGCATACTCCCTATTTTTTATGAATTAAATCATCATTTACGCATGATAAATAAGCGTTTATATAAAATACTAGCAATGGTATATTAAAAATGACCGTTTACTTGTGGTGCAAAGCGATTGAATGTCTGCTTCTAGTCGTTAAACGAAGGTAGCATCAGGGCACATGTAACGAACAAGAATGGTTGACACTTATTGCCCTTGAATCGACAATCCACATTCCTATCCGCAACGCGCACTTCGATTGCTACTCCACTTGCAAACTCACCCATGACCCAAGATTTTTTTCAATCGCTCGTACTGCTTATCCTTGTTACTGACCCATTCGGTAATGTTCCAATTTTCGTCAGCGCGCTGTCCCACGTGGCACCAGAGAGACGCTGGCGCGTCGTGGTACGCGAATGCGGCATTGCGTTTATTTTGCTGATGTTATTTATGTTTTTTGGCAAACACTTCCTCATGGCGTTGCAGTTATCTGAAGCGTCGCTACGTATCGGTGGCGGTGTGATTTTGTTTCTTATTGCCTTGCGCATGGTGTTCCCGCAAGAAGGTGGCATTTTTGGCGATGTGGAGGATGGCGCAGAACCCTTTATTGTGCCGCTTGCTATTCCCGCCTTGGCTGGCCCCTCTTCATTGGCAACGGTATTACTGTTCTCGTCAGACAGCCGCCTCGATGTGGCGGTGCATCTGGCTGCTTTGGTCGCGGTTGCGATTGTTTGGTTGGCCGTACTGCTCAGCGCAGAACGCATGCAACGCGTATTGGGCGTGCGCGCCATGACGGCATTTGAGCGCCTAATGGGATTAATCTTGACGGCAATGGCGGTGGAGATGTTGTTAGCGGGCATTCGCGATTATATGAAGACGCTCAGCTAAATTTAGCCAAAATCGCGAAGCCCAGCGCCCCTGCTGTCTTCCGCTGAATCGCCTAGAAAAACAACTTGCTATTAAAAGTAAGGTAGCCCAACAAAAACAAAACCAGTGCAATAAAAAATTGTTTAAAAAACTGGCGATTCATACTCTCTCCTAGATTATTTTTTGTTCGCGAAGCCGCGTAATTTCTCTGTCTGTGTATCCCAACTCACGCAAGACATCGTTGGTATGTTGGCCTAAAGACGGACCTAACCAACGCGTCTCACCTGGCGTTGCCGACAGCTTGGGGCTAATCGCTGGCAGTTTAACGGGGGTGCCATCTGGAAATTGGTGCTGCTCAAACATGCCACGTGCCAAAAACTGCGGGTCACGCATCATATCTTTCACGGAGTAGATTTTTCCGACCGGTACATCCGCATCGCGCAAAATTTGCAATGCACTGGCGATATCGTGCTGCGAGCACCAAGTCTGTATGGCGGCATCAATTTCAGCGGTACGGGGAACCCGCCCATCATTTCGAGCGAGGCTAGGGTCATTGGCCAAATCCTGCCGATGGATAGCCAACATCAGGCGGTGAAAAATTGCGTCGCCATTGCCCGCAACAACGATGTTTTCACCATCGGCGCAGGTATAGGTATTCGAAGGCACGATACCGGGCAGCGCGCCACCCGTGCGTTCTCGAATGACGCCGGCGTGGTCATATTCTGGTACCAGAGATTCCATTAAATTGAAGACCGACTCATACAACGCAACGTCGACCATTTGTCCCTGACCTGCCTGACACTGCGCACCAGATTGACCATTCCAACGACCGCCTGTGGCGTCGCGATGGCGCAGCGCCATCATCGCACCAATAACCCCGTGCAAGGCCGCGACGGAATCACCGATTGATACCCCAACGCGCACAGGAGGACGATCTGGATGTCCTGAAACATAACGCAAGCCGCCCATGGCTTCACCAATTGCGCCGAAGCCAGGCAAATCTTTCATCGGGCCGGTTTGGCCGTATCCTGAGAGACGCACCATGATGGTGGCAGGATTAACTTTGCTAAGAGCCTCATAGCCTAAATCCCACGCTTCTAAAACACC
>CAYPNW010000011.1:21937-23797 GCA_964411965.1 uncultured Burkholderiaceae bacterium | reverse complement strand
ACCAAGACCCATTCACCTGTCGTTTCGCCTTCCATCCCAACGATTTCGCCGCCATTTTCTTTGACTTTGTCGCGCACCGACGCGGCAAGCGCCTTTGTCTGGCGATTTGACGTGCCTGAGGCAACGACTACGCGATCAAATAGGCTAGTAAGGTGAACCGTATCAAAAATCTTGATATCTTGGGCTTTGACGTCTTCTAAGGCGTCGAAAACGAGGGTTTGTAATTTTTTGATATCCATATTGGCTTCTATTTATATAAATGTTGTTGTTGAATATAGTCTAACACTTTGGGTGGCACCAGCCCAAAAGCTGAATTTTTTGAATCCGCACAGGCGCCCATCTTTAATTCCTGGCGAATTGCGCTGGCGGAAATGGGCCACGCAAGATCGGCACAGTAAAAACACATTCCGGCTGGACTTTGTTTCAATTGGTCAATCTGCGCGCTGCGATTATTCCAAGTCGTTTTGACAGATTCCGGTAGGTCGGTTAAATCTAAACAATAGCCTGGTCGAGCCACGGCGCATACATGCGCCAAATCGAATAAATTTTTCCAATCACGCCAGTTCGCAAGATTCATTAACTGGTCAGCGCCAATGACGAAGACGATGGCAGTATCGCCACCCAATTCGCGGCGCAAATTTTGTAATGTTTCAACGCTATAGGTAGCTTGCCCTAATTGCGCTCGTTGAATTTCTTGTAGGTCAATAAACAGCGGGATAGTGAGCGCACCGTCGAAGGCCAGTTCCAGCATTTTCACGCGATGCATGGCATCTGCTGCCAAGCATTCTTTTTGCCATGGTTTTCCTGCTGGAAGGAGCCTTACTATCTGCGGTTGCATTAGTGCAGCCACGTGTTTAACAAGGGCAACGTGGCCGCAGTGAACGGGGTCAAAGCTGCCACCAAAAACAACCACACAGTTGCGCGGTTTTATACCCATTCCTTATGTGCTAAAAAATCGCGCGCTAGGCTTGCTTCTGCGCTTTCAGGATCTGGATGCCAATCGTAGCGCCACTTCACGATGGGCGGCATGGACATTAAGATCGATTCTGTACGACCGCCCGACTGCAAGCCAAATAAAGTGCCGCGGTCAAATACCAAATTGAATTCAACATAACGTCCACGGCGGTATGCTTGAAAGTCACGTTCACGTTCGCTAAAAATCGTTTCTTTACGACGCAACAAAATTGGCTGATACGCTGGTAAAAAGGCGTCGCCCACCGATTTCGTCATGGCGAAGGAGTGAGCGAAGTCGAGTTGGTTGAAGTCGTCAAAAAAGATTCCGCCAACTCCACGGGCTTCCTTGCGATGTTTCAGGTAAAAATACTCGTCGCACCACTTTTTGAAGCGTGGATGTAAGTCTGCGCCAAAAGGCGTCAATGCGTGCTTGCAGGTCTGATGAAAATGCTGTGCATCCTCAACAAAACCGTAATAGGGCGTTAAGTCCATTCCACCACCAAACCACCAGACATCAGCCGCGCCGTCATTGCCGTAAGCGGTGAAGAAGCGCACATTCATATGTACTGTGGGCGCATAAGGATTGCGCGGATGCAGTACCAAGGAAACGCCCATTGCTTCCCATTTGCGTCCAGCCAACTCTGGCCGGCTCGCCGCTGCCGATGGCGGTAAATTATTTCCCATGACATGTGAAAAATTCACGCCACCGCGTTCGAAAACTTTGCCTTCTTCGATCACGCGAGAAATGCCACCGCCGCCTTCCGGTCGTTCCCAGCTATCAGTCAGAAAGCCTTTATCATCGATAGCGGATAGCCCATCAACAATCTTTGCCTGGAGTGCCAGCAAATAGGTTTTAACGTCACGTGAATCGCTCATAGTGGTTTTTTCGTAGGCTAGGCGTAATGT
>CAYPNW010000011.1:19870-21837 GCA_964411965.1 uncultured Burkholderiaceae bacterium | reverse complement strand
ACTAAATCGGTTTTCAAGCGCGCCATAATTGGTTGTGTTTCAGGGTCGCCCATACGGCAATTAAACTCAAGCGTTTTAGGATTCCCTTGCGCGTCGATCATTAGACCTGCGTACAAAAAACCGGTGAACGTGATGCCATCTTTCGCCATGCCTTGAACAGTCGGCTGAATAATTTCGCGCATCACTCGTGCATGCAGTTTTGGCGTAACAATTGGTGCAGGCGAATAAGCACCCATACCACCAGTGTTCGGGCCTTGGTCGTGATCCAAGAGTCGTTTATGGTCTTGACTGGTGGCAAGGGGGAGAATATTCTTTCCATCGACCATGACGATAAAACTGGCTTCTTCACCGTCTAAGAATTCTTCGATCACAACTCGCGCACTATTCGATTGCGATTGGGCAGATCCGTCGGGCAGCATCATGTCGACAGCCGCATGCGCCTCCGTCAAATTCATAGCCACCACGACGCCTTTGCCGGCCGCCAAACCGTCTGCTTTGATAACGATGGGCGCGCCTTTTTTGTCGATATAGGCGTGTGCAGCTTTGGCGTCTGTAAAGCTTTGATATTCGGCAGTTGGGATGCCATGTTTATGCATGAAGGCTTTGGCGAAATCTTTTGAGCTTTCGAGCTGCGCCGCTTCTTTAGTCGGACCAAAAATCTTCAAACCTTTTTCACGAAAGATGTTCACAATGCCTGCGGCTAGCGGCACTTCTGGGCCAACCACGGTTAATCCTATATGTTCAGCAATCGCAAACTCAGCAAGTTGATGCGGGTCGTTGATTTGCACATTGTGTAGATGGGGGTGGCTTTCTGTCCCCCCATTGCCTGGTGCGACAAAAACACTTTGAACCCGATCAGATTGGGCGAGTTTCCATGCCAACGCATGTTCGCGACCTCCAGAACCGACAACGAGAATTTTCATGATGTGATGTGCTTTGAAAAATTTTTCAAACGAATGAATGAGGGAAAAGAGCAAACAAGTTGTGTGAAAGACAGGTTGGTCAACTCAATCTGGTCGGACGGTTTTTAGTTGAAAAATCGCATGTCTCAAGAAGGATTACTCTTCGATGATGGCGTTGGTAAATACTTCTTGCACATCGTCCAAATTTTCTAAGGCGTCAATCAGCTTTTGCATTTTGACCGCATCGTCGCCTGCGAAAGCCACTTCGTTGTGTGGTTTCATCATGACTTCAGCGATTTCCGATTTGAATCCCGCTTTCTCCAGCGCGTCTTTTACAGAAGATAAATCGTGTGGCGGGCAGAGCACCTCAATGCCACCTTCATCGTCAGTGTTGACGTCATCTGCGCCAGCTTCAAGTGCAGCTTCCATTAACGCGTCTTCGTTCACGCCAGGCGCGAAGAAAAGTTGACCACAATGGGTAAACATAAACGCCACTGAGCCTTCCGTTCCCATATTGCCGCCAAACTTGCTAAAGGCGTGGCGCACTTCGGCGACGGTACGAACGCGATTATCCGTCATACATTCAACGATAATCGCCGCGCCGCCGATGCCATAACCTTCATAGCGCACTTCTTCATAGTTTGCGCCCTCTAATGTGCCCGCACCGCGTTGAATCGCGCGTGTTACGTTTTCTTTCGGCATGTTGGCGTCGGCTGCTTTATCGACAGCTAAACGCAAGCGCGGGTTAGAGGCAACATCCTCACCACCCATGCGCGCCGCAACCGTAATCTCTTTGATGAGGCGCGTCCACACTTTGCCGCGTTTCGCGTCAGTTGCCGCCTTTTTGTGCTTAATGTTGGCCCATTTGCTATGTCCTGCCATGTTTGCTCTCTTTAGTTTTGCAATCGTTCACTGATGGAACGTTTGATCAATTGATTTCCAAGCGCTTTTTCAGTGCGCTTTGGTTTTATAATGAAGGGCGCAATTCTACCATATGGACACCTCGCAAAAACCCTTACGAAATCCTAATTTCAGCCTAATTGAGCCCATAAGATCATGTCAAAA
>CAYPNW010000011.1:16070-19770 GCA_964411965.1 uncultured Burkholderiaceae bacterium | reverse complement strand
CCCATTTGTTGTTTGACGAAGCACCCAAAATTCTCTTGCAAAAAATCGAGCAAGTTGTGCGCTTGATTCGATCAAAGGGCGTGGGCATTTATTTTGTGACGCAAAATCCGCTAGACATTCCCGATACTGTTTTGGGCCAGTTGGGGAACCGTGTTCAGCACGCGCTGCGCGCTTATACGCCACGCGACCAAAAAGCCGTGCAAGCGGCCGCAGAAACGTTCCGCCCTAATCCCGAGCTTGATACGGCACAAGTCATCAGCGAATTAGGCGTGGGTGAAGCCTTGATTTCATTCCTAGATGAAAAAGGGCGTCCGAGTATCGTTCAACGTGGCTTTGTCATGCCGCCAGCCTCACAAATTGGTGCAATCAATGCTGACGAGCGCCAAACCATTATCAGCAATTCCATCGTTGCAGGTGTGTACGAAAAAACTGTCGATCGCGAATCTGCCTATGAAAAATTGAAAGGGCGCGCCGCACAAGGCTCGTCGGCCACACCGAACCAAACGACAACGCAGGGGCAACCGTCGGAGGCTGGCGACGACAGTGCATGGGGTCGCTCAATGGGCAAGTCCGCGCCATCAACCAATCGCCAGCCAGAGCGCACGAATCAGCAAACTGACCAACCGCAACAAGGCAGTAGCGAAGGCGGAATCGGCGATACGCTGAAAGATATGTTCGGCAATTTGTTGGGCGGTGGAGGCGGAATACGCCGGCGCGATAATGTCGCGGAAACCATGGTGAAATCCGCTGTGCGCACGATCGGCTCGCAAGTTGGGCGCGAAATCATTCGCGGGGTTTTAGGTTCGATGTTAAAGCGCCGTTGATTCACATACTGGAATGAGTAAATTTTTGACACGCTTTTAGAGTAAGCGTAAAAGTATAGTTTTTTTCTTATACTGCCATTTTTTATTCTATGTCGGTGCAGCAAATCTCTTGCGCGACGAATGTTTTTTTCCGCAAACGTCGAAAAGTTACAGAAAATTTGTAGACCTTTGTAGAAAGAAACGTTCGATATGCTACAAGTAAATCAAATCGCGCCCGAGCTTCAAGTTGAGACTTGGCTCAATACAGCGCAACCCTTAAGTCTGGCAGCGTTACGTGGGCGCGTCGTTGTGTTGCACGCCTTTCAAATGTTGTGCCCCGGTTGTGTCTTGCATGGCTTGCCACAGGCCCAAGCGGTTCGCGCTATGTTTAGTGAACGTGACGTGGCCGTAATTGGTTTGCACACCGTGTTTGAGCACCATGCCGTTACTGGCGCTGCGGCGCTAAAAGCTTTTTTGCATGAATACCGCATCAACTTTCCCGTTGCTATTGATATGCCCAGCATTGACCATGATGTGCCGCGAACCATGCAAGCTTATGGGTTGCGTGGCACGCCCAGTGTGCTTGTTTTGGATAAGGCTGGGGTTGTGCAATTACACCAATTCGGACGGGTGGACGATATGCGCATGGGGGCACTAATTGGCACTTTGCTGGCGCAGACAAGCCCGCAAAACAACCAACTGGCCGACGCATCTAATCTTGCGCCTTCGCGCCAGCAAGCCTGCGATGAAGACGGATGTGAGAGACCTAGCGCATAAAACGGGTCGCTTATTCCATTTCTAAGGAAGCTCTGATGAAGTGTAGCGAGCGGTCAAGGTTTGAATCGAGAAGCGCATCTGTTCGACTGTACAGCGAGCATCGCAGGTTCAAAATTTGATCGCGCAGTAACTTAATCGGAGCTTCCCTAAAGCTATCTTGTCGTTGTTGCTTTCGCCTTGCCGCGCTACAGCACTGTCTGCGGCTCGTCGCCTAGGCACAATTGATTTGGAAAAGGAGTTAGACCTCTCGCCAATTTTCTAACACCAAATGGGCACTGCGCTTACAATGCAGCAATGCCTTCTTCAACTCAATTTCAAGCTCGTCGCCAGTTCTTAATTGGCTTAGCCATCGCTGTGCTGGGTGCGATTGGCTTTTCCGCGAAAGCAATCGTTGCAAAATTGATTTATCGTTATCACGTTGACGCGGTCACCTTAATAGCGTTTCGCATGTTGTTTTCGCTTCCGGTATTTTTTGCCATCGCCGTTTGGCAAATGAAAAAAAGCCCTGCGTTATCTTGGTCGGACCGATGGCGTATCGTGGGCTTGGGTCTGGTTGGCTATTACTTATCAAGTATGTTGGATTTTTTAGGCTTGCAATACATATCGGCAGGCTTGGAGCGTTTGATTCTTTTTCTTACTCCCTCATTTGTTTTACTGATCTCGGCATTCTTCTTAGCACGGCGGGTAAAACCCATTGAGTGGGCAGCGCTCGGTGTTTCTTATGCGGGCATTGCCTTGGTTTTTTTGCACGATCTTAATCTGAGCGGTGATCAAGTTTTGTTAGGCTCGGCATTCGTGCTCGGCGCCGCCATTGCCTACGCAATCTATTTAAGTCAATCGGGGCAACTTGTGGTGCGTCTTGGTTCCTTGCGTTTGGTGTCCTATGTGATGTGTATTTCAAGCGTTGCTTGTATCGGACAATTTTTTCTTTTGCGACCCGTCACTGAACTCAATCAACCGAGCGCTGTGCTATGGTTATCACTCGTTAACGCGTCTTTTTGTACGGTATTGCCCGTATTCTTGACGATGATCGCGGTCAAGCGCATCGGTGCTGCGAGCACCTCGCAGGCCGGCATGATAGGTCCGGTATCAACACTGTTTTTAGGCGCCATTTTTTTAAACGAACCGATCACAAGTTGGCAGTTGGCGGGCACGGCCTTGGTCTTGGGCGGTATGTATTTGCTGAGTAAGAAAGTATAGGCAGGTGTGGGCAGGTGGAGGCAAGCCGTGACATTAATGGCGTGGCCAAAGTCGCTAATGCACATGAATTTTGTCGTTTCGTAGTTTTATCTGAGGTTCCTTAATTTTTGACCAAAAACGGGGGTGTAAGGTGACAAAAGCGATTCGAATCGAGCGTGTGGGCGGCCCCGAAGTCATGGCGTATGTGGATGTCGACTTACCCGCGCTGGGTGAGAATGACGTGTTAGTGCGCCACGCAGCATGCGGCCTTAATTACATCGATGTGTATTTCCGTACTGGCCTTTATCCGCAAGCACTGCCAGCCGGATTGGGTATGGAGGGAGCTGGCGTAGTCGAGGCAATCGGCGCCAAGGTGAAGCATGTAAAGGTGGGGGATCGCGTTGCCTATGCGGGACGGCCGATTGGTGCGTATGCCGAAGCGCGTGTTATGCCTAGTGACAATCTTGTCCGTTTGCCGGAATCCATTAGTTTTGACGTGGCGGCGGCAGTCATGTTGCAGGGCTTAACCGTGCAATATTTGTTTCATCGTACTTTTCCCTTAAAAGGGGGTGAGACGATTCTTTTTCATGCCGCCGCTGGTGGCGTTGGCTTAATCGCTTGTCAATGGGCGCGCGCGATTGGCGTTGAGTTGATTGGCACCGTGGGTTCAGATGAAAAAGCAGCTTTGGCGAAAGCGCATGGGTGCAAACACGTGATTAATTACAACACGGAGAATTTTGTTGAGCGCGTGCGCGAAATCACGGAAGGGAAAGGTGTGCCTGTGGTTTACGATTCGATAGGACAAGATACCTTCTTGCCTTCGCTCGATTGTTTGTCTCCTCTTGGCATGATGGTGAGTTTTGGCAACGCGTCCGGCGCAGTGCGTGATTTCAGTTTGAATGAGTTGGCGTCGCGCGGGTCGCTGTTTCTTACGCGACCAA
>CAYPNW010000011.1:5292-15970 GCA_964411965.1 uncultured Burkholderiaceae bacterium | reverse complement strand
GATTTCAGTTTGAATGAGTTGGCGTCGCGCGGGTCGCTGTTTCTTACGCGACCAAGCTTGATGACGTATACAGCAAAACGAACAGATCTTGAAATCATGGCGGCGCAGCTTTTTGCTATGCTCGAAAGTGGCAAAATTAAGGTCAATATCAATCAACGCTACCAATTGTGTGACGCCGCACAAGCGCACCGTGATTTAGAAGCAAGAAAAACAACAGGATCGAGTATCTTGATTCCTTAAATCAACATTGCTTGGCGCTGCATGCTAAGATTTGGCGCTTAAAAATGACATTTATCGGACTTGCCATGCCGTCGGACGGGGTAGAAGAACAGATCGAAAAAAACGATGATGGATCGCCTAAATTTGGCCGTCTCCTACTCGTTTTGCTCGCAGCAGTCGGCTTGATTGTTTTGATAACATTTGCGACTGAAGCGTTCTACACCCCCTAGGGCGAATTCGAACATGCTCTCATTCTTGTAAATACATGGACACGACTTCCTCAGACCAGCCCCAAAAAAAAGGCGATTTCACAAGCACGAGCCGTCTGTTGATTTTGCAAGGCTTGGTGCCTATCGCCACAAATTTGGTGTCGTCGCAATTAGAGGCGTTTGCTGCGCGTCTTGCGGAGGCACTGTACAAGTTATCTGAGCAAACAATACGCCCTGAAGAAGCCGCGACTAGTTTTCAATCTTTTCAACTGCTTAGCCGAAATAGCACCGCGTTTTATCGCCTCGTTGCCGGCCAAATTAACGCTAGCTTGGCAAAAGAAGTCAGCACGATTAACGTCAAGAAAAAAGCCAAGAAAGACGACGTCAAAAAAGACTTTTCCTTGGTGAGCTTTGAAGAAATGGAAAGCAAGGTGCTTTCACGGAATTTAAGTCAAATTCTTGAAACCACGCATTCCGATGTTTTGATGGCGCTCAACATTCGCATCGGAAATGTGTTGCGGCGCACACCCATCAATGTGGCGCAAAATCCATTTAGGCCAGAAATGTTCGTCAATGCCGTTTATCAGGCGTGGACGGAATTCGACACCACGCCTGAGTCGCACCAAATTGTGTTGCGTTTGCTTCAACCCAATTTATTTCTATACCTTGCACCGATCTTGAATGGCCTAAACGATGCCCTGATCCAACGAGGCATTCTGCCTGATTTAAGTGATGTCTATCAGAGTAAGCAAAGTCGCAATCGCAATAGCCGTGGTGATGACACCATGAATAGCGACCCGTATCTGCACAATAAATTGCGCAGCCTTTTTTTTGGTGCGGAAGGGGCAGACGACACACAAGGCCAACCAGGGCAACTCAATTTCAGCGGCGCGCATGGCGGTGGCGGAACGGGTTTTGGGCAGGGCGGCGCTTTCGTTATGGGCAGCCAACACCAACAAAAAGTTATTGTTGATCGTGAGTTTTTTGATTACCTGACTAGCTTACAACGCGTGGTTCGTCGTACGGATTTCTCGACCATACAAAACGCACCGATGGATTCTTCACCCCTGCGCCAGTTAGTCAAGCAGGCACCGAAGGACCAAATAAGTAATGTCGACCAAAGTACGATAGAACTCTTAGCACGTATCTTTGATTTTGTTTTTAAAGATCCGTCGATTCCTGAAGATATCAAAAAGCTCATCGGGCAATTGCAAATTCCCACGCTTAAAGTGGCACTGATGGACAAAGATTTCTTTTTTAAGGAATCGCATCCCGCGCGCGTGTTGATCGATACTTTGGCAAAATCGGGCGCCCAGTTGAGCCAAGAGGCGAATAGCGAAGATCCGCTTTATCACGTCATTGAAGGCATCGTCGAAAAAGTACAAGATGAATTCGATGAGCAAATTGATCTGTTCACCAATGTCGTGGCAGATCTTGAAGCCTATCTCAAAGAAGAAGAAGAAAAAACAGAAGCGGCAATTAGTGCCCCCGTTGCGAAAGCCTTGCAGCAAGAAAAAATTCGCGTAGCAAAAGAGTTCGCGGAAAACGATGTCGCCATTCGCGTTGAAACGGGCGAAGTCGCGGGCTTTTTGGAAGAATTTTTGCATGATCAATGGCTAAGAATTTTGACCATTGCGCACAACGTGAAAGAAGAAAAGCCGCACGCGCTAGAAAATGCGCTGCGGACGATGGACGATTTAATTTGGAGCCTAAAGCCGAAAAATAGCGCGGAAGAACGCAAAGAATTGGTGACGAAGTTGCCGTCTATGTTGTCTCTGCTTAACGCGTGGTTGAATGCGATTAAGTGGGATGAACCTGAGCGCGTAGTGTTTTTCTCAAAATTAGCAGAGCGCCATGCAGCAATTGCCCGTGCACCTTTAGAGCTATCACCTCGTCGCCAGTTAGAAATTGCCGTCAATATCGCGCAACGCGCTAGTGAGAAGCGTTTAGACCGCCATGTCACGGCGCAGGCAGATCAAACTGTGGATGAGTGGGTGCAACAAACGGAAGAACTGGAGCGTGGTGCGTGGTTAGATTTCATGCAGCCCGATGAATCATCGGCACGCTTTAAGTTAGCTTGGGTCAGCCCTAAACGTACACGGTTTATTTTTACCAATCGGCAAGGCCACGACGCATTTTCTTTATCGGGTGAAGAACTCATTAAGAAGTTTCGCGCTGGCATAGTTTCGCAAATTCATGCTGAGTCTGTCGTTGATCGCGCATTGGTTGAAGCCCTGCGCGATCCACCAAAATAAGCCTGCCAAGGTTTTTTCTTCAATGAACATTGCTATGACATGTTCATCGCCTTGCAGACAACAAGCTGCGCAATTCCAATCAATTGTTCAAGGGAATATCCACCGTGACCGTCTTGCCGTTTTCGCCAGGGAAATTTTGAAACGCGCTACTCAGAAGGAATGGAATTTGTTCAACAATTTCAGGATCACTTTGTTCGGTGCTGGCACGCACATCAAACAGTTTTTTGCCGCTTGCTTTTTCGCTGATGGTGACTGCTAGTTGATGGAGATAATAGCGCCTACCATCCAAATCAGATCCAAAATACGGGCCACCGAATGGGCCACCAAAGCGCGAGTATCCGTAGGGATAATAAAACGGTGAACGCGAATAAAAGCGCGAATAGTGTAAACGCCAAATCGGGTCGTAGTAAAAGTAGGAGCGTGCGCCGTAATATGCGCCGGTGAATTTCACTGCCGTGACGGCGGTGGCGTAAGCCATTTTTACGCTTAAGGCAGGCGTTTCGGTTGCCGCTGCTTCCGTCAATCCCAGTTGTGATAACTTTTCGCGTAGTTGGTCAGCGTATTGCTTGTATTCGAGATCGTTTTCTTGCTCGGTGGTTCTGTCAAGCACATAAGTTTTTGTTGGCGCAGTATTCGGCCATTCTTGGAATGTCGTCACTTGACTGCTAAATGTGGTGGCGCAGCCCGACAGCACCGCAACGATTAGTGCTGCCGCACCCAGTTTTACACTACTTTTCATGATCATTTTCCTCCAAACGAAAGCATTAATGTGCCTTTTATTGATTCACTATACTGCAATTCTAATGAGTACATAAAATGCGTGTTAGTTGCCTAGAATTTTATATACACTAATAGGTATATTTTATTAACGCTTACCAGTAAAGCGCAAATTGGTATAAAAAATACGAAAAACGAGGAGTATTTGTATTTATGCATATCTACTTGCTGGCTTTTTACGCATCAACGGCGATGTGATAACGCCCGAGGCCTTTTCACAACAAGTACTTGTTCGCTCGTGCCTGTGAGACTTGCTAGAATGGTGCACTTAGGGAAGCGCGGATTTATTCGGTAAGTGCGAAACAGCATTTTCTATCGCTGAATGATTTTCTTTATTGCGTGTTTTGAAAATGATGTTTCCCTACGGGTTCGGCGCAAAACGGGCGATTTTGGCAACAAATTCCCTTGCTTGGCACCAGCCAAGCTGCGGGAATATTGTTACTAAACTCATCCCGTTTTGCACTCGAACGCACATACCGAAAAACTCCGCCCTTCCCTAGCAGACGCGCACCTTAGCTGCAATTCTCTATTGGGCGCGCCGTCTTTCTTCCTATTTATATAAGCGAAATTTATGCGCACAGATTCTGCAAGTCAAGCCACTAACGCACCTACACCAATTTTACGTAAAGATTACGTCGAGCCCGGCTTTTGGGTCGATACCGTCGAGATGGGATTTGACCTCGACACCAAGGCAACGCACGTCGCAACACGCCTAACAATGCGACGCAATCATGCAAGTAAAGAAAAAAATCTGGTGCTGTTAGGTGAAAAGCTAAAACTCTTGCAACTGCGCATGAACGGTGTGAACTTGAAGAAAAGCGCCTACACCATTGCAGACGGCAAGCTCATTATCGAGAACGCACCCGACGCAGTGATCTTGGAAATCGAGACGGTGATCTCGCCGATTAAAAATACCACGATGGTGGGTTTATACAGTTCAAACGACAATTTTTTTACGCAGTGTGAAGCTGAAGGTTTTCGCAAGATTACCTACTACCCAGACCGCCCAGACGTGATGGCGAGCTTTAAAGTCATGCTGCGTGCCGACAAAAAGAAATATCCCGTGCTGTTATCGAACGGTAACCTGATCGCCCAAGGTGACCTAGGCAAAGGTCGTCATTACGCTACTTGGGAAGACCCATTCAAAAAGCCTTCGTATTTGTTCGCCCTAGTGGCTGGGCGGTTGGTATGTCAGGAAGAGCAATACAAATTGAAATCGGGACGGCAAGTTCTGCTGCAAGTGTGGGTAGAAAAAGGTAACTTGGATAAAACCCAGCACGCCATGGATTCGCTCAAAAACAGTATCAAATGGGATGAAGATCGCTTTGGTTTAGAGTTAGATTTAGATCGTTTTATGATCGTTGCGACTAGTGATTTCAATATGGGCGCGATGGAAAACAAGGGCTTGAATATTTTCAACACCAAGTTTGTTTTGGCGAACCCTCAAGTCGCGACTGATGTGGATTATGCGGGCATTGAATCGGTGGTTGGCCACGAATATTTCCATAATTGGACGGGCAACCGCGTGACCTGCCGCGATTGGTTTCAATTGTCCTTGAAAGAAGGCTTAACAGTTTTCCGCGACCAAGAATTTTCGGCCGATATGGTAGGAACAAGCACTGGTCGCGCGGTGAAACGTATTGAAGATGTGCGGGTGTTGCGCCAAGTGCAGTTTTCTGAAGACGCAGGCCCAATGTCGCATGCGGTGCGCCCTGATTCCTACGTCGAAATCAATAACTTCTACACCGTCACTATTTACGAAAAAGGCGCAGAAGTCGTGCGCATGTATTACTCCTTGATCGGACATGAGATGTTCCGTAAAGGAATGGATCTGTATTTCCAACGACATGACGGGCATGCGGTGACCTGTGACGATTTCCGTGCCGCCATGGCGGACGCCAGCGGGCGGGACTTGCGCCAGTTTGAGCGTTGGTATAGCCAAGCAGGCACACCCATCGTACAAGCTTCGACGAACTACGATGCTTCCACGCAGATTGTTGAAGTGACCCTAAGTCAAGCCTGTGCAGCAACACCGGGTCAGAAGAAAAAACTCCCATTCCACATTCCCGTCGCTTTTGGCTTGGTTGGCAAAGATGGAAAAGATATTCCATTGAAATTGGAGGGTGTATCGGCAGCGCCTGCAACGACAATCGTGTTGGAGTTAACTGAGGCTTCGCAGCGTTATCGGTTTGTTGGTGTCCCAGAAATGGCAACGCCTTCAATACTGCGCAACTTCTCTGCGCCCGTCGTGCTGGAATATGACTATACGGATGCCGAATTGGGGCATTTATTAGCCCATGATAGTGATGCGTTTAATCGTTGGGAGGCGGGGCAACGCTTGGCAATGCGCCGTTTGTTAAAACTGACGGGAGATGTGCAGAAAAATCTGTCGTTAGAGTTAGACACGATGTTTATCGAGGCATTGCGTGCCTGCTTGAATGATCAAAGTTTGGACCCGTCATATCGTGAATTGTTGTTGACCTTACCCAGCGAAGCGATGATTGCGGAGCAAATGCAAGTGGTTGATCCGCATAGTATTCATGCGGCACGTCATTTCGTTAAAACGACACTCAGCGAGCATTTGCGCGCAGACTTTCTCACTGTGTACGAGAACCATTTAACACCGGGAAAATACTCGCCCGATGCTGCATCAGCCGCCAAACGTGCGTTAAAAAATAACGCCTTGTCGTATTTGACGGCTTGGGCTGATGACAGCACATTCGAACTTGCTCTCGCCCAGTTTGACGACGCGAAAAACATGACTGACAAAATTGCTGCATTAGCTGCTCTTACTCAAAGTAGCGGTGTAAGCGCAAGCGCGAAACACGCGAAAAAAGTCGCCCAAGCCTTGAAGCACTTTTACCAAGAGTTCAAGAAAGAGGCCTTAGTGATTGATAAATGGTTCAGCTTGCAGGCCATGGCGCCCAACACGAATGTTGCGAAAGTGCGCGAGTTGATGGCGCATCCCGCGTTCACCTTGGCAAACCCGAATCGTGCGCGTAGTTTGATCTTCGGTTTTTGCAATGGGAATCCCACCGGTTTTCACGCGGTGGATGGCAGCGGTTACGCGTTTTGGGCGGAAATGGTGATTGCCTTGAATAAGCTCAATCCGCAAGTCGCCGCGCACCTTGCCCGCAGTATGGATAGATGGAAAAAATACCCTAAACATCTTCAAGTGCTGATGCAAAGCGCCTTGGAAGAAGTTGCTGCATCAAGCAAGCTTTCCAAAGATGTACAGGAAATTGTGAGCAAAGCCTTAGCTTCATAAAGTTGACTTTGAATTGGAAACCCGCATGAAACGAGTGAGCCTGACGCAATATTTGGTTGAAGAGCAACGCCTGAATAACAGTATCCCCGCCGAGCTACGGCTACTAATTGAAGTTGTCGCCCGCGCTTGTAAAACCATCAGCCATGCTGTGGGTAAAGGCGCATTGGGCGAAGTTTTGGGTTCGGCCGAAAGTGAAAATATTCAGGGTGAAGTGCAAAAGAAACTGGATATTTTGTCGAATGAAATTCTGTTAGAAGCGAACGAATGGGGCGGCCATTTGGCAGCGATGGCGTCGGAAGAGATGGAGAGCATCCATCCAATTCCAAATCGCTATCCAAAAGGCGAATATATGCTGCTGTTTGACCCTTTGGATGGCTCCAGCAATATTGATGTGAACGTCACCATCGGAACGATCTTTTCCGTCATCAAAGCGCCGGATGGCATGGCAATGCCAACTGAAAAAGATTTCATGCAAGCGGGTGATTTACAGGTCGCCGCCGGCTATGCCGTGTATGGTCCACAAACCATGTTGGTGCTAACGACCGGCAACGGCGTCAATTGCTTCACGCTAGACCGCGAGATGGGGTCGTGGGTGCTCACCCAGAAAAATATGCAAATCCCTGCTGAGACGCAAGAGTTTGCGATTAACGCATCGAACAGTCGTCATTGGTATCCACCAGTCACCCGCTATGTCAACGAAATGTTGGCGGGCAAAACAGGGCCGTTAGGCAAGGATTTCAATATGCGTTGGATTGCCTCGATGGTCACCGACGTGCACCGTATTCTCAATCGTGGCGGCATTTTTATGTACCCGGCAGATGCGCGTGAGCCAGACAAGCCAGGTAAATTAAGGCTGATGTATGAAGCCAACCCAATGGCAATGATCGTCGAACAAGCGGGCGGCATGGCGACAGACGGGCATCAACGTATTTTGGCAATTCAACCCCAAAAATTGCACCAACGCGTTGCGGTGTTTCTTGGTTCAAAAAATGAGGTGGCCCGGGTAACGGGGTATCACAAAGCTGATACTTAAGAAAACGAGTGGCGTGACCCTCGGCATTTTCTCAGTCATATCAAGAACCCACGTCATGCGTGGGTTTTTATTTATATGTGCAAAGTATTAATTAGGGTATTTTTTCATATTTGACATATCGAGCGTCGACGTTCATCCTACTTCGTACATATCGCAACTATTTCAGGAGTTCATCATGCCCGTTTATCGTTCTCGTACAACTACCCATGGCCGGAATATGGCTGGCGCACGTGCTTTATGGCGCGCAACGGGCATGAAGGATGGCGATTTTGATAAGCCGATTGTGGCGGTCGTCAATTCCTTTACGCAATTTGTACCAGGCCATGTGCACTTAAAAGATTTAGGGCAGATGGTCGCGCGTGAGATTGAAGCGGCGGGCGGTGTTGCGAAAGAATTCAACACGATTGCAGTCGATGATGGCATCGCAATGGGGCATGGTGGCATGTTGTATTCATTACCATCGCGCGAATTGATCGCCGATTCTGTGGAATACATGGTGAACGCGCATTGCGCTGATGCGATGGTGTGCATTTCAAATTGCGACAAGATCACTCCCGGCATGCTGATGGCGGCGATGCGTTTGAACATTCCCGTGGTGTTTGTATCCGGCGGCCCCATGGAGGCGGGCAAGGTGATGGAAAGCTTGCACCCGAAATCAACTGGCGAACAAAAAATCGTGAAGATTGACTTGGTGGATGCCATGATCAAGGCGGGCGACAGCAGTGTGTCGGACGAAGAAATTGGCCGCATTGAAAGATCCGCTTGCCCGACCTGCGGCTCCTGCTCGGGCATGTTCACAGCAAACTCAATGAATTGTTTGACGGAGGCGCTAGGCTTATCGCTGCCCGGAAATGGCACGATTTTAGCGACACATGCGGATAGAAAGGCCTTGTTTTTACGCGCTGGACGTTTGATTGTTGAGATCGCCAAACGCCATTACGAGCAGGATGATTATTCGGTGCTGCCACGCTCGATCGCCAATAAGGCGACGTTTGAAAATGCCATGGCACTTGATGTATCCATGGGTGGCTCAACCAATACGGTGCTGCATTTGTTAGCGGCTGCGCACGAAGCGGAAGTCGATTTTACGATGGCTGATATAGACCGCATTTCGCGCAAAGTGCCGTGCTTATGCAAAGTTGCGCCCATGACCGACAAATACCATATTGAAGACGTACATCGTGCTGGCGGCATCGTGGCAATTTTAGGTGAACTAGCTAGGGCAGGCTTATTAGATACGAGTCGGCCTACCGTGCATAGCAAGACCATGGCGGACTCAATTGCACAAAATGACATTATGGTGAGTAGCGACAGTGCCGTGCAAAAGCTGTTTTGCGCAGCGCCTGGCGGCGTTCCGACGCAAACTGCATTTTCACAAGAAAAGCGTTTCGACAGTTTGGACAAGGACCGTGTTTCTGGCTGTATTCGTGAGCATGAGCATGCGTATTCGAAGGACGGCGGCTTGGCTGTGTTGTATGGCAATTTGGCAGAAAAAGGGTGCATCGTAAAGACTGCGGGCGTGGATGAAAGTATTTTGGTATTTAGTGGCAAAGCTCGTGTGTTTGAGAGCCAAGACGCTGCGGTAGAGGCAATTTTAGGCGATACGGTTGTTGCTGGCGATGTGGTCATCATCCGCTATGAAGGGCCGAAAGGTGGGCCAGGGATGCAAGAGATGTTGTATCCCACCTCGTACATCAAATCGAAAGGTTTAGGCAAAGCCTGTGCACTTTTCACCGATGGACGTTTCTCCGGCGGCTCATCAGGCTTGGTGATTGGTCATGCGTCACCAGAAGCAGCAGAGGGCGGCGCGATAGGCTTGGTGGAAGAGGGGGACATGATCGACATCGATATTCCCGCGCGCTCTATCAACTTGCGAATCAGCGATGCAGAATTGGCTCAGCGCCGAGCTACGATGGATGCCAAAGGGGCAGATGCATGGCTGCCGTTGGGGCGTGAACGTTATGTGTCGCAAGCTTTGCAAGCCTATGCGGCGCTCGCCACGTCCGCCGACCGAGGTGCGGTAAGGGATATTTCGCAATTACGCCGCAAATGAACGCAAGCTTTGCTCGCGGCGTAAGTTGAGCGGGCTTTTTTCGCAGCTTTTATACTTTTAATTTTATATACTCCCTATTTTTCTCTTTAAGTATCTTTATTTGCGCTTTATTTATGTGCGAATAAAATTAATACAGAGGGCGGTATGCTAGTTTTGGTGATATCGATGCTTGTATTTGACTAATTTGCCCCAAGTTTCAATGGTGATGCGGCGGCGGTACGGTTATACCTGTAAAACGCCGCTCGTTTATACTCTAGGACAAATTAAAAAATCGAGAAAAGCGATGCCAAGCAGCTCATTACCTGTCTCCGCAACAAGCCCAATTTTGGCGTTTGTAAGTTCATGCGAGTTACCCACAACCTGGGCAAATTTCACGATGCACGCGTTTGTCGAACCGAATACGGGCAAGGAACATATTGCTTTGAGTTTGGGTGAAGTGGCGGACGGTGCACCGGTGTTGGCACGCATCCATTCTGAATGTCTGACTGGTGACGCCCTGTTTAGTCGTCGCTGTGATTGTGGTCCACAACTCGAACTCGCATTACAAAAAATCGCGCAAGAAGGGCGGGGCATCTTGATGTATTTGCGTCAAGAAGGGCGGGGAATCGGCTTGCTCAATAAAGTGCGCGCCTATCATTTGCAAGACCAAGGCGCAGATACTGTTGAAGCCAATCAGCAACTGGGTTTTCCGGCGGATATGCGCGATTACGGACTGTGCCAACCCATGTTGCAGCATCTTGGCGTGTCGTCATTAAAGTTGATGACCAATAATCCAAAGAAAATCGCAGCTATGCGTGGCTTGAATGTGACCATCGCGGAACATATCCCTTTAGTCATTCAACGCAACCCGTTTAATGAACGCTA
>CAYPNW010000011.1:0-5192 GCA_964411965.1 uncultured Burkholderiaceae bacterium | reverse complement strand
AAGAAGCGCTCGTTCTCACTCTGAATCTCGGTAATTTCGGCAATCACCTCTGCGGGAAAACCCGCACGCTCAACACCTCTGTCTTGCAAAAAGAGCGATTCCAAATATTTCTTCAAATGCTTTGGCTCAGTTGAAAACAGATTAATGCGTTGCCATACATGGGGATACAAGTTTTTAATATGTTTCTTCGGTGTGAGTTGATCAAGCGCAGCGGCAGACAAGCCCATGATATTGCTAGGCTTAGGATCGGCTTGGTGAATGGCTTGTATCGTGTTGATACCCTTGGACGTGCTCGGCTCTTCGTACGAATTACGGATAACGGTATTCGTTGAAATATCAGGCTTCGGTGACGCGAGGCTAGAAAATGGCGCCAAGGTACGCAGAATTTGTTCAGCGGACGGTAATGGGTCAAAGCTCCAACGGATTGTTTTGATGTGCGCTTGCTTTAACCATTCGCCGATTAAATATTCGGTCTCTTTTTCTTTTTCATTGCCTTGGTTTCGCCCAGTCAATTCAACCACGCACAACAGGGTAAGCGTTCCATCATAAATTGCGTAGTCAACTTTTTTATCCTGCAATTTTAGTTTTGATTGGTGCCGCAACTTGGGATTCTGCTGTGTTGGCATGAGGATGCCGGACAGGTCAACTTTGGGGAAAATATAGCAATTCGGAAGTGCGCGGCGCAAACGACCGAAGAAAACTTCTTCTTCGTTTAAAAGTAAGCGCCTTTCTTCGAACTCTGGGGTGTCGGTCTTATGTTTTGGTAAGAAGCGAGAAAACATGATGGAGATCGGCCCGAAAAGAAAGGTAATTTGCGAAGTAGTCTTTCAAAACTAGATATTTCGCGCCAAAAAGAGTCGAATTAAATTCGGTATAAATCGTTCTGCCAAGTGTCTATTTTTTTTATACAAAATGCAAGTATTTGAATGTTAAAAATTGTATACGCAACGTCGCTGCGTTTTTTACTGCACGTTGATATGAGATATGTTACTGAAAATAAGCATTTTGCGACAAAACTACAGAAAAAACAGGTGGCCAAAAAATCAGGACTTACGTAAAGCAGACTTGGCGTTGTTGCTTCGCCATGCCGTACCATTTGGTCTGTCTGCGGCTTCGCGCCTAGCCAACACAATTTTACGTAATCCCTAAAAATTTCAAATTCTCGGCCGCCGGACCTGGGGTTCAGTTTACTTAGTTAACCTGCCCCATATAATCTTTCTTACCAATCTCTAATCCCAAGTGGCGCAAAATGCCGTATGTACTTGTGATGTGAAAGAAAAATTGTGGTATCGCGTAATGCAGCAAGTACGGTTGTCCAACGAATTTCATTTCTTTTGGCGTACCGGGGCGCAGCACTATTTCGCGCGTCTCGCTGCCGTCAAATTGGGCGGGTGTGAGGCTATCTATAAACGCGACGGTCTTGTCGATTCTTGCGTACAAGTCGGCGAAACTCACTTCGGTATCCTGATATTCAGGAATAGCGACGGCCGCTAGTCGCGCCGCCGTGCCTTTAGCAAAATCGCCCGCAACTTGCACTTGGCGCATTAGAGAAAACATATCAGGTGCCAAACGTCCTTGCAGAAACACTTGTGCATCAATGTTCTTTGCAGCCGCGTGCGCTTCGGCCTTCATCAAAATTGCCTTGCAACTAGCGAGCATTTGCTTAAATACAGGAACAGAGGCGGTATACATAAATGAGTTCATGGTGTCGTCCTAATTTCGGTGGATAAAGTGTTCTGGCTTACGCACACTGTTTAGCATTTGTAAGAAAAAATAATAAGCGACTTCTATACAACTCAATGCGCAAGCGCATGTTTTGTCTGCGGCACTTGCAAGGTCGTATAGAGATCTCTATATCAAAGATTCGCGAGGCGAATGCACGCTAGTTTAGTGCAAAGTAAAGAAATGAAAGCGTTAAGACGAAATTGCCGATGATATGGTGTGCTTAATGCCTGTCTTTGGCGTGCGTCCGGCACGCACGCGCTATGATTTTTTTTGAGAGGTAATTTACAGGAAAACCTTTAGTCGCTCATAGCCAGTTCTGCTAATCGGTAACTGAGCACCGCTGTGCAAAACCGCCAACTGACTATCTTTATTGATACGCTCTAAACATTTTAGAGCACTAATACGTAGTAAATACGAGCGGTGTATTCGTACGAAATGCGCTGCATCGAGTTGACTCTCTATGTTCGACAAGCTCTGCGTTTTCATTATGCAGCGGCCTTCTGTGTAAATTTGTATGTAGTCGTCCTGCGCTTCGATGTAATCAACTTTTTCAGTTGGAATAACAAAAATCTGGCCACGATCGCGCACCAAGATCCGATTTAATTTTTCAGTGGCTTGCGCCAATAACATGTCAACGTTAACTAAATTTTTCCCAAGGGTCACACGTGCTTTAAGAATCGCTTCATTAAATCGCTCTTGAGAAAATGGCTTCAATAAATAATCAACCGCATGTAAGTCAAATGCCTTCAATGCAAATTGATCGTAAGCCGTCGTGAAGATCACACCATGGCTACGTTTTGTCAGTTCTAAGACCTCGAGTCCTGAAAGTTTCGGCATTTGAATATCGAGCAAGATGATATCTGGCTGTAAATCAGTGATGGCTTGCACAGCATCGAAACCATTGTCGCACTCACCGATAATCTCAATATCATGATGTTGTCGTAGGTATTCTTTACTTAATCGACGCGCAAGTGCTTCGTCATCAACGATTAAAACGCGGACCGGATTAGTCATGGTGAGTCTCCGCAAATTGTAGGGGTAGGCCAATTTGAATGTCGAAAGTGTGCTCTTTTTTGCTGACATCAAAGCGGTATTTTTCTCCATAGTGGCGCACCAAACGGGATTGAATGTTCTTTAAACCGGTGCCGCTACCATTTTCTTTGTTAGTCGTTAAATCTGAGTCGATCGGATTGTGCATCGCGATATGCAACCATCCAGCATTAGCTCGAATTTGGCAGCGAATCGTGCCGCCGTTAGCGAGATTTCTGATGCCATGTTTGATCGCATTTTCGAGAAGTGGCTGTAGCAACATCGGTGGTAGCAAAGCGCTATGAATGTTTTCTTCGACGAAAAATTCGACTTGCAACTTTTCACCGAAGCGTATTTTTTCAATATCAAGAAAGTATTGGCATAGCTGAATTTCATCGGCCAAGCTGACAAATTTCTTGTCGGACAAGGTGAGCGTATAACGAAAAAAATCTGCAAGTGTGATGGTCATTCTGCGCGCTTCTTCAGCCGAGATGGTGGTAAGCGCACTAATGGAATTGAGGCTGTTAAACAAGAAGTGAGGGTTGATTTGGGTACGCAGCATTTGCAATTCTGCTTCTCGTGCGAGCAAAACCAATTCCTGCTCACGCTGCTTTGCTATGTGTACCTGCCGCATCGCAAGCAGAGCGTCGTTAGCCAGCAAAGCGAAAAGATAAGAAGCGGTTCCTAAAAGCCAGAATGAGATCGCCATTTGTCGCGAGATCGCCATCGACGTTTCGCTACTCCAAGCGAGAAAATTATTCCACGAAAGGCAAATAAATAACCAAGTCATGCCCGCCATCAATGAAGTAGCAGAATAGACAAAAAAGACGCGATAAAACTGACGCTGATCATACGGAAGTGAGCGGCAAACATAAAAAGCAGACGGTACGATAAACCCAAAGACGATGCTCATAGGCAAGGCGAAGACCAACGCATTGATCCATAAACTGTACTGCAGATGCACTAATGCAGCCGTCAAGATGAGCCCAAGTGCTGAGCAAACTAAGAGTGTGCCGGCTAATCTGTTGAGTGTTGGAGATTCGTTGAATTTAAATTTCATCATCTTTGCTGTGAACCCAAGCGCCACTACACCGCATTTTTTCGGGAGGAAATTAGGAAGTCACTAATTAGGTGTAGTGAGCGGCCAAAGTTTGAATCGCGAAGCGCACGTGTGCGACTGCACAGCGAGCACGGTAGCTTGCGTCACAGATTCAAAAATTGGCCACTCAGTAACTTAATCAGAGCTTCCTTAATTTTTTATTTCAACGCCACCCATAATGGCATAACCCTTTATGATCAAGCGCTTGTTTGAACTCATCGCTGGTACGCTGCGATCGTCTATGCCTCCCAAGATTGCACTGCAATTGTTGATCACGGTCCAATCATTTGGCACCATAATATTGATGCCACCAAAAACCGTAAAAACATTCAGAACAGCTTCGCCTTGAATCGATGCGCCTCGAAAATCAAGCTCTAAACCAGCCATCACCACACTGACTTCACCGCCCTGGAAATTGCTCGACGTATTTTTTGCCTGATTACCGCTCATTAAGGCGACGATATCTATCTTGGCACTGGCGGTGTTCGTGTTTTGATTAAGAGCAGTTGCCGAGACGGTTTCATTTGCTGCCGAATTTGGTCCTGCATCGTAGTTGAGCAGTTTTGTATCATCGTTGGTTGGGGGCGTGCGGTCTTTGAAGATGACAGCGAGCCCAGCGAAAATGAGAAACAATGGCCACCATTCCCTCAAGCGAAAATGGATGATTTCCAAATGATTTAACGTCATTAAGGTGCCAGTCGCAATCAAAGCAAGTCCAACCACGTAGGCAGAGCGCCCGTTTGCTTGAATGATCTTTAGCGCGCCCAGTGCAATAAAGACCATAGGCCAAAACTGTAAGTAGTCGCGCGCACTAAAGAAAGCGAGATTGTCGGCTAACGATAAGGCGCCAATGATGATGATGAATATGCCCAACAATATTCGCTGGTCTGGGTTGCCGTTTTTCATGTTGATGACTCCAATTTTAAATTAATGGGTTTTTTTAAAAATAGCTCGTAAGATCATATTGAGTCCGCCAATAATGAGCAGCAGCGGCCACGTTGTAGTAAACGAGCAGCCCCACGAATGCGAGAGGCAGGCATAAATCCAGACAGTGATGACGATTTGGCTGCAACCACTCACGACATCCGCAAAGTCTTGTGCGGTAAGAATTTTTAAGACGCCAAAAAGTGCAAAGACAATCGGCCAGTATTGCCAAATCGCAGACAAATTCTGCAGGTCAAAAAGCGCATTTTTCTCTAAAAGAAATGCACCGCCTATGGCGATTAAGAGAATGCCTGTTAGCCACTTTTTTCCATCTAAGTACGGCGAGTTATCAATACTTTGTCCCATAATCTTCTCCCTATCTGGGTTTGTCTTCCACACGTTCGCGTGTCATGGG
>CAYPNW010000010.1:23174-25512 GCA_964411965.1 uncultured Burkholderiaceae bacterium | reverse complement strand
AACTCTCGACCTCAACCTTGGCAAGGTTGCGCTCTACCAACTGAGCTACTCCCGCGTTCACAGTAGCCGCACATTATATAACAGGTACATATTGTGTCAAGACTTTCCGATTTAGAAATCGTTTTACTGGGAATTTTTTTCCTTAATTTGTGGCCATGCAAGGCGCAAATAATAGAACATTGACCATACTGTCAACACAGCAGCAATCCAAAGCAATTGCCGGCCCCAAAATGCCGTATCAATAAAGCCAAATAAAATATCGTGAAAGAGCAACATAGGAATTGCGATCATCTGTGCTGTGGTTTTTATTTTCCCTAAAGAGCTCACAGCAACGGACTTTGACGCGCCTATCTGTGCCATCCATTCTCGTAGCGCAGAAATTGTGATTTCACGTCCAATAATCACGAACGCCAAAACAGCGTTCACTCGCTCATACTCAACCAATAAAATCAGGGCACCAGCAACCATTAATTTGTCAGCGACTGGATCAAGAAATGCGCCAAATGACGAAGTTTGATTCCAACGTCGAGCCAAAAATCCATCCAACCAATCGGTCACAGCGGCAATGACAAACACCACTGTTGAGATAAGATTTTTCTCATGAATACTGAACCACGAGTTTGGCAAATAAAACACACCCACGACAAGTGGGATCAATGCGACACGTAACCATGTCAATAAAATAGGAAAATTTAGAGGCATTTTATTTTTTCTCGTTCCGTTGCTTTGATTATAAGCGGCTGCGCAGATAACCTGCCGAAGGCAAACGTAAATACTACGCTTCTTACAATGCAGGCCGCTAACGCATTCTCTGATAGATTTCTTCGGCGAGTTGCTTCGAGATACCCTCCACCCCCATTAAATCGGCGACACTTGCCTCTTCGACCCCTTTTAAACCGCCAAATCGTATTAGTAGGCGCTGGCGGCGTTTGGGTCCAATGCCTTCAATTTCTTCTAACTTCGACACTTGCCGAGTTTTAGCACGTTTGGCACGCATACCTGTAATTGCAAAACGATGAGCTTCGTCACGAATTTGTGCAATCAACATTAATGCGGCCGACTCTTTGCCGAGCTCCTTAGCCTCACGGCCGTCTACAAACACAAGCGTTTCAAGGCCGACTTTCCGACCTTCACCCTTAGCTACACCGACAATCACATTGCTATCGAGCCCGAGTTCTGAAAACACTTGGCGCGCCACTTCTATTTGTCCTTTGCCGCCATCAATTAAGACAATATCAGGAAGACGTTTGTTTGTTTCGGACACCATTGCACTGTTCTCATCAGCGCCATCAAGTTGGGCTATTTTTTCGTAACGCCGCAGCAAAACTTGACGCATTGCCGCATAGTCGTCACCTGGTGTTATATCGTTAATGTTAAAGCGCCGATATTCGCCGTTTTGCATTTGGTGATGATGAAAAACGACACACGATGCTTGAGTTGCTTCACCACTCGTATGACTGATGTCAAAGCATTCGACACGCAGCTGATCGATATCTTCAATTTCCAATGCAAGCACATTGACTAAGGCTCTGGTTCTGGCTTGCTGAGACCTCTGTTCAGACAACATCCGCGCCAAAGCTAAGCGTGCACCTTTAACCGCCATTTCTAGCCACGCTCGCCTTTGTTCTTGGGGTTGAAATGAAAGATGAATCCGATGCCCGCATTGATCCATCAGCGCTACTATCAAATCAGGCGCGTCTAGTTCAACGTTTAAGATAATCTGTCCTGGAATAAACTGGTCGGCATAATGCTGCGCCAAGAAAGCCGCTGCGATTTCCGCATCAATTTGTTGCTCTGCCACGACTTCAGCATCTTCAACATGTGTCGGAAAATAAGCGCGATCACCCAAATGGCGGCCGCCTCGAACCATCGCAAGATTAACGCAAGCACGCCCACCCTCAACGACCACTGCGATGATATCGATATCGCTCTCATTGCTAGTTTCCATACTTTGTTGATGCAGTATTTTGGATAATGCAGACATTTGATCGCGCACGATTGCGGCTTTCTCAAACGCTAGCTCAGATGAGAAGGCAAGCATTTTCGTCTCAAGATTTTGCATCACTTCGGATTGCCGCCCGCGCAAAAACTTTGCCGCATTATCGACATCAGCCGCGTAATCTGTGGCAGCGATAGCGTTAACACAGGGTGCACTACAGCGATGGATTTGATGTAGAAGGCATGGCCGCGTTCTGTTCGCGAACACACTGTCTTCGCAACTCCGCAATAAAAATATCTTCTGCAAAAGTTGCATCGATTCTTTTACTGCCCAAGCAGAAGGAAATGGCCCAAAGTACTGATGCTTTTTATCGACGCTCCCTCGGTAGTACATCATTCG
>CAYPNW010000010.1:0-23074 GCA_964411965.1 uncultured Burkholderiaceae bacterium | reverse complement strand
TCAACTTTAAATAGGGGTAGGATTTATCGTCACGAAATAAGATGTTATAGCGCGGTTTGAGCGCTTTAATCAGGTTATTTTCGAGAATTAATGCCTCAGCCTCACTCCGAGTAACGGTTGTTTCTAGGCGCGCGATTTTTTCGACCATCATCGCAATACGCGGACTGGTCAAGGTTTTCTGAAAGTAACTCGATACGCGCTTTTTTAGGTCGCGCGCCTTGCCAACGTATAAGACACTGTCTTCAGTATCGAAATATCGATAAACGCCCGGAAGGTGAGGCAATTTGCTGACCGTCTCCAATACTTGAGCTCGTGACTTACGCAACTCATCGGAAATCTCTTTTGCCATCACGTTTTACTCAGATTTTTCGACAATAACAAACGCACAAACGACGTCACGTTCATCAGAAATAGAAATGAAAGCGCGTAGATTTTGCTTCATCATCCATTCGCCGAGCTCGTCATTAAATATAAATTCAGGTCGACCATCTTGATGATTAAGTAGCTGCGCTGCATGCCAAGTCATAGGAAAACGCATACCCGTTCCTATTGCTTTGGAGAGTGCCTCTTTAGCGGCAAAGCGCGTAGCAAGGTACAGCTCACCGCGCTCGGTATTTCTGTGATTTCTCTTTTCATACTCAACAAGTTCTAATGGTCCGAGAATCTTTGTTAAAAACCGGCTACTTTGCCGTTTGAGCACCGCTTGGACCCGATCAATATGCACAATGTCCGTCCCGATGCCATAAATCATTTTGCACTTAGCCTTGCCTTAACCATAATCGCTTTCATGTCGCTCACAGCTTTGCGCCAACCGACAAACACAGCTTCAGCGACAATCGCGTGCCCAATGTTCAATTCAGAAACATCTGAAATTGCGGCAATTTTTTGCACATTGGTGTAATGCAGACCATGTCCTGCATTCACCTTCAACCCCAATTTTTTCGCAACACTTATGCCTTCTTTGATTCGCTCTACCTCTGCATCCTGCGCAATTTCGGACGTGAGTTCAGCGTAACGCCCCGTATGGATTTCGATGATGCGCGCGCCAGCGTCGAAACTCGCTTGAATTTGCTCTGCTTGCGCATCAATAAATAAACTGACCCTAATGCCTTCGTTTTGTAGTTGCGCAACCGCTTTGGACACTTGCGCAAAGTATTGAACGACATCCAGTCCGCCTTCAGTGGTCACCTCCTCTCTCTTTTCAGGCACCAGGCATACATCTTGGGGCTTTACCCTACAAGCAAAATCGATCATCTCTTGCGTAACGGCGGCTTCCAAATTCATGCGGGTCAGAAGTCGTGGGCGAATGTTGAGTACATCTTGGTCTTTAA
Source organism: uncultured Burkholderiaceae bacterium (assembly GCA_964411965.1). Classification (GTDB taxonomy): domain Bacteria; phylum Pseudomonadota; class Gammaproteobacteria; order Burkholderiales; family Burkholderiaceae_D; genus Undibacterium. The sequence goes on along the minus strand of CAYPNW010000010.1, from coordinate 21,743 downwards.
TGTGACGGCGATCTTCACGCAAATGCAAAGTAATGCAGTCGGCACCCGCTTCTTCTGCCATTAATGCGGCTTTTACCGGGTCTGGATAAGAAGTGCCTCGAGCGTTGCGTAGCGTGGCGACATGGTCAATGTTGACGCCTAGGTCAATAATTTGTGTTTGCTGATGTATGTTCATAAATTCTGCAGATCAATCAAGATTTGCCGTGTATTAAGCTGTGCACCATGCAGGTGATGGCGCAATAATTGTCGAGCAAGCATCTTACTTTGATTTTGCGTTGTGCCGTCGGTGTAATCACCAACCCGCATATCCAGCAGCGTTTTTCCAAGCACCGCATTTTGATGTTGTTGCTGCATCGCTGGATAAACGCCTTGCTCTGGCTCAACCACATAAGAGATTTCAGGTCGCACTCTGCCCTTTGTTTCGTTGCAGAAAGTCAGATCTCCAATCAACCCAGATTCACGGAGCAAGGAAAACTCAAACTTTCTCAAGGCGATGGGTGTTGATTCACCATGTGCAAGTTGGTTCAAGGTAGCTATGTATTCGTCGAAAAGGTTAGCATGTGCTTCATTGCGTACGAGGAACTTCATCAGTAACTCGTTCATGTAGAAACCGAAAAGCAAAGCCGATTTCTCCAGTGGACGCATTCCGCCAACCCACTCGGCGCTCGTCAATGTTGGTATGTCGGATTTGCCCGTCCAACCAATATTCAGCGGTTGAAAGGTTTGTAGGACAGCGCGTAATGCAGAATGAGGTCGTTTAGCGCCCTTTGCGACGAGACTAACGCGCCCGCGATCACGGCTAAACACGTCGATTATTAGGCTGCTTTCTTTGTAGGGGTATGCATGTAAAACGACCGCCGGTTGATGGCTTACACGAAGCGTCCGTGCGCTTTTTTCGCGCTGCTCAATTGGATGGATCGAGTCGCGCAAAACAAGAGCTGGCGCATGCACAAAATCAAGTACCTCATGCGATAGATCAACCAGTTCAGAACGTGACTTTTCCGCTTTCGCATTCACGAAAACTACTCGTAACCATAAGCGCGTAAGCCGGCTTCATTGTCGGCCCACCCAGATTTCACTTTAACCCAAATTTCGAGATACACTGGGCCGCCAAACAACTTTTCCATATCCTGACGCGATTGTGTTGAGATATCCTTTAGGCGAGCACCTTTGTTACCAATCACCATTGATTTATGACCATCACGATCCACTAAAATTGCGATGAAGATACGTCGCAAGTTACCTTCTTGCTCGAATTTTTCTATTAGAACTGTGCTGGTATAAGGCAACTCATCACCAACGAAACGAAACAATTTCTCTCGTACTATCTCAGTGGCCAAAAATTTTTCGCTGCGATCAGTAATATCATCTGGATCAAACACAGGTGGATTTAGCGGCAAATATTTCTTAATCTCACTTTCGAGATTGTCTAATTGAAACTTCAATGTTGCCGAAACAGGAACCACCGCCGCGAACGGAAAAAGACTCATTATACGTTGAGCGAACGGCATCATAATCGCCTTGTCTTTGATGCGATCGGATTTATTAATGACCAGAATAACTGGAACGTTTTTCGGCAAAAGATCGATCACTTGCTGATCTGCGGCACCAAAGGTTCCAGCCTCAATCAACATCAAAATCACGTCAGAAGCTGTTAAGGTGTTAGTTACTGTCCGGTTCAAAGTACGATTTAAGGGATTTGCATGTCGTGTTTGAAAACCTGGTGTATCAACATAAATAAATTGCGTATTGTCTTTGGTTTGAATCCCCGTGATTCTATGCCGGGTGGTTTGCGCCTTACGCGATGTGATACTGACTTTTGCACCAATCAAGGTGTTCATTAACGTCGACTTACCGACGTTAGGGCGCCCTACTATCGCGATGTAACCGCAACGAAATTCGTCAAAACTATTGAGTTGGTTCATGCGCTCTTTGGATGTGATTTAGTTGGCACGACGCCTGCGTTACTGCTTTTGATCGCATTGCCTTCACTTGGCGTCGCTTCAAGCTGCGGCAAGGATTCAAGGTCATTACCAGACGCATCTTGAACGGTAGCAATTCCTGCCAATTTGAGTTGGGTTGTGCGGGGTTTATTTTTTCTTAAAGCCGGTGTTTTAGAAAGCAAACTCATCGATGTTTCGAGCGCTAATTTCGCTGCCGCTTGTTCACCAGCGCGTCGGCTTCCGCCTGTACCAAATACCTTGATTTCTAATTTTGGCACCAGGCATTCGATTTCGAATTCTTGATTGTGCGCAGCGCCGTGCGTTGCAACAACATTGTATTGTGGAAGCGCAATTTTCTTACTTTGCAAAAATTCTTGCAGTAGGGTCTTTGCGTCTTTGCCGAGAGTTTTTGGATCTACTGTTTGTAGAATAGGGAGATACAGTTTCTTTATGGTATTTTTAGCGGCATCAAACCCTGAATCTAGGAAAATCGCTCCGAACAGTGCTTCAAGTGTGTCTGCCAAAATTGATGGTCGTCGAAACCCACCCGACTTTAATTCACCTTCGCCCAATCGGAGGAATTGAGATAACTCAATGCGCTGCGCGACTTCATAAAGGGATTGTTGCTTTACCAGATTCGCGCGCACTCGCGAGAGATCACCCTCATCAATATTCGAAAACATTTCGAATAACAGTGAGGCAATTGTGCAGTTTAAAACAGAATCGCCTAAAAACTCTAAGCGTTCATTGTGCAACATACTATGACTGCGATGAGTTAATGCGAGTCTGAGTAGTTCAACGTTCGTGAACTCATAACCCAGTTTTTTTTGCAGTAAAGACTCGTTCATACGCGAATGATTCACTCCGCTGTTTTCTTGCTTACTACGCCCGATTTTGCCGTCGTTCCTTCGTATTCGAGCAAAAGGCTAGCAGGGCCGACTAAAGGTATTTTTTTACTATATGCAAAACTTACTTCCACGCCCTCGCCGTTTCGTGTGATCACCAAGTCTTTGCTCGTGATCGCATCGATGTAACCAACGTCAGCTTGTTTTTCAAAGGTAGCCTGAATATCTTGCGCAGCTGGGCCAGCCTGCTTGGCGACTTGAATCGCCTTTTTGATATTAAAATATTCACTGACTGTCGGAACAACCTTGATGCCTACAATAGCGATTACGGCGACGATCCCTAAAGTAAAGATCAGGCCGATTAATGAAAGGCCGCGCTGCCTATTGAATCGAACAACATTACTTGAATGCATATCATTTACCTCCAGAGTTATTGAAAACGACCAATACGTGTAATGTGGCTAAAATTCATCCAAATAAAAAACGCTTTTCCAACAATATTCTGATCAGGAACAAAACCCCAATAACGACTATCCTCGCTGTTATCGCGATTGTCACCCATCATAAAATAATGCCCGGCCGGTACGGTACAAGAAAAACCGAGATCATCGTAGTTACATAATTGACGATTCGGAAAATCTTGCGCACCTAGGACAGCTGCAGATTTCAAATTGTCATTCAAAATACTGTGTTTTATACCTGTCAAATTTTCTTCAAACTGCGTCAGATATCGCAAGCTTTCACCTTCTTGCAAAAAATCGGGGCTATTTTCATAGGTTTGTACCACACCATTGACCGACAAGCGTTTGTTTTTATACTCTATTTTATCGCCTGGTATACCGACAACACGTTTAATGTAATCAAGCGAAGGGTTCGCGGGATAACGAAACACCATGACGTCACCACGTTGTGGATTGTTTAACTCAAGCACTTTTTTGTTGATGATTGGAAGCCGAATTCCGTAGGTGTATTTGTTAACAAGAATGAGATCCCCAATAAACAAGGTAGGCAGCATCGAGCCAGAGGGAATTTTGAACGGTTCGAATAAGAATGAACGCAAACAGAAGACCATCGCAATAACAGGGAAAAAGCTACCTGAATATTCGATCCATGCAGGTTGCCGAAGTAAGCCTTGCTCGAGTTCGGCACGCCCACCTTCTTGAACCTTGATTCCGTCTTTTTGCAATTTGGCATTTCTCGCATCAAATTCTTGTAGCGCTTTAGCCGCATTTAGACGCCGCTGCTTGGATAGGTAAAACACGTCCATGAACCAAATTACGCCCGTGACGACCGTCAATACAAATAAAATTAATGCAAAATTGCCCAAAATAGTTTGAAAGTTCATTTATCTTCAACTTGTAAAATCGCTAAAAATGCTTCTTGTGGAATTTCGACGGAACCTACTTGCTTCATCCGTTTCTTACCTGCTTTTTGCTTCTCGAGCAATTTGCGCTTACGACTAATGTCGCCGCCATAGCATTTCGCCAAAACGTTTTTACGCAAAGCCTTTACGTTCTCCCGAGAAATAATATTTGCGCCAATCGCTGCTTGAATCGCCACATCAAACATTTGACGAGGGATTAGCTCACGCATTTTTGCTGCAACTGCACGTCCCCTAAATTGACTGTTCGCACGGTGCACAATGATCGCCAACGCGTCGACCTTTTCGCTATTAATCAACATGTCTACTTTTACAACGTCTGAGGCGCGATATTCTTTAAACTCGTAATCCATCGACGCATAGCCACGTGAAGTTGATTTCAAGCGATCAAAAAAATCCAAGACAATCTCGGCCATAGGCATTTCATACGTCAGTTTGACTTGGCGACCATGATAATTCATATCGATCTGCATGCCACGCTTGGACGTGCAAAGCGTTATAACAGAACCCACATACTCTTGCGGCATATACAAATTGACTGTAACGATCGGTTCACGAATCTCTTCAATTTTTGACGGTTCCGGCATTTTCGATGGATTGTCGACCATCGTTATAGTCCCATCTGCCATTACCACTTCATAGACAACTGTAGGTGCAGTCGTAATCAAATCCATATCGAACTCGCGCTCAAGTCGCTCTTGAACGATTTCCATATGCAAGAGACCTAAGAACCCGCAACGAAACCCAAAGCCAAGAGCCTGTGAAACTTCAGGCTCATACATCAACGCAGCATCATTGAGCTTTAGTTTTTCCAGTGAATCGCGCAACGCGTCGTATTGATTCGCCTCTACCGGAAACAGACCCGCAAAGACCTGTGGTTGCACTTCTTTGAAACCTGGAAGTGGTGTTTCGGCTGGACTTCCGACAAGGGTAATCGTATCGCCTACTTTCGCAGCCTTAAGTTCTTTTATGCCGGCGATGACGAATCCAACTTGCCCCGCAGATAACTCGCTTCGCGACAAGGATTTTGGCGTAAAAACACCCACGTTTTCAACGAGTTGTTGCGACCCTGTCGCCATGAACAATATTTTGTCCTTTGGTCGCAAAGTGCCATTCACAATCCGGACTAACATAACGACGCCGACATAATTATCGAACCATGAATCTATAATTAAGGCTTGCAATCGACCAGCGGGATCCCCTTTTGGTGGGGGTACTTTGACGATCAATGACTCCAACACATCTTGCACGCCAAGTCCTGTCTTTGCAGAGCAGTGGACGGCATCGGATGCATCGATACCGATTACTTCCTCAATCTCAAGGCTTGCATTTGCTGGGTCGGCAGAAGGCAGGTCAATTTTATTTAAAACGGGAACAACCTCAACACCTAACTCAATTGCCGTGTAGCAGTTCGCGACGGTCTGCGCTTCTACACCTTGAGACGCGTCGACTACTAATAATGCGCCTTCGCATGCAGAAAGGGAGCGGCTTACCTCGTAACTAAAATCCACGTGCCCCGGAGTGTCGATCAGGTTGAGATTGTAAATTTGTCCGTCACGTGCTTTATAGTTCAATGCAGCGGTTTGCGCTTTAATTGTGATTCCACGCTCTCGTTCAATGTCCATTGAATCAAGAACTTGCGCTTCCATTTCACGATCGCTCAAGCCGCCGCAAAGTTGAATGATACGATCTGCTAATGTTGATTTGCCATGGTCAATATGGGCGATGATCGAGAAATTTCTAATATTGTTCATTAGGGGAAAGAGACTCTGATTACAAAAAAGGCACTCAAAGCTGAGCAAGCAAGCTCAAGCGAGTGCCGATAAAATGCGACTAAGCAATCCATCATTTTACCGGATTTACTGCCACATTAGGGAGAATTACCTTAAAGACATAGAGTTGGCACTGTCCGCTTACAATAACCAAATGCAATGCCTCATAAATTACTGATTTAATAATTCGACCGGTTTCATTATTGAAAGATTTGCAAAACTTACTGCGCGGTCGAATGTTGTATTTGGTTTTCGCATAAGCGAATCCCTAAAAAGCACGGCTCACCGTTAATAGTTACATTTCGCGAAACGACCTTCAACCACGAGATTCATGCCGATGCATTGAGGTTTTTGCTTAGGAAAAATCAACGTTCAAACCAAACAAGCCTTCGTCGTTAAGTTGCGGTAAATTCCATGCTTTATCATAACTAACTTTTGCCAAATACAAGCCATCCGCCATAAATGTTGGTGCAGCTTGGCTCCTATCACGTTCTTCCAAAAGCTGGCTGATCCAATTGGGCTCACGTCGACCACTTCCCACAAAGATCAACGAGCCAACAATGTTCCGCACCATATGATGCAGAAATGCATTTGCCTTAAAACTACAAATAATTAGTTTGTCTTGCCTGGATATTTTCACAGCGTACATATGTTTTATTGGCGATTTCGCTTGACACCCGGCCGCCCGAAATGCAGTGAAATCATGCTCACCCAAAAGTAAGTCTGCGGCCTCTTGCATTGTTTCGTGTTCGAGAGGACGAAATACCCAACCTGCGCGACCCGCCCACAACGGAGAGCGCACTGGATCAGTGAAAATCACATAATGATATGTGCGAGAAAAAGCGCTAAATCTAGCGTGAAAGCCGTTCTGCGCGTCCGGGCCGAAGCCCAATATTTGAGATGCCCATCGCACCGCGATAGAGGGTGGTAGAAACGCATTTACACCACTTACCCAAGAATATGGCGGCCTATCACACGTGGTATCAAAGTGAATAACCTGCTCCAATGCGTGAACTCCTGCATCTGTACGTCCAGCGCAATGAGTTTTGATCGGTGCTTCGCAAAATCGTTCAAGCGCTCGTTCTAGCTGATCTTGAACTGTACGATGATGAGGTTGTGTTTGCCAACCTTGCCAAGGATTTCCATCGTATTCCAATCCCAAAACAATTCGCTTCTTTTCCATCTTTTGCTGCGCCCAAATGAAAATGGGCGCATGCAGTTTTGCAGCGCCCAGATACAACGAAAGATTCTTCGCTTAACTTAATTTTTCAAGCATCTGCCGTGCTTTTTCGATTTGATCTGCGGTTCCGCCCTTGACGACTTCATCTAACAACTCACGGGCTCCTTCTTTGTCGCCAATCTCATGATAAGCAACTGCAAGGTCGAGCTTTGTTGCCATTTCTGCGTTAAACGATGGAACATCCTCCACTGGATTCGCTGCTGGCGCTGACTGTACCGGCGAATTTGAGTCCAAATTGAGATCAATGCCAGACAAATCAAACTCAAACGCCGAAACCGCAGCTTCGCTTGCTTTATCCAAATTAGTTTGGGTTTCAACTGTTAACACTTCCGCACTTGTTTCGCCTCCTTTGTCCAAATGATCATTCGCAGGAGTAAATTCAAGGGAATTAGAGAACTTGTCACCATGCTCAACTGGCATATCCATTTGTAAAGATGTTACGCTTTCAGCCTCAGTGTGCTTTTTACTGTCACCAGCCATCGAATCATCGCCAAGGTCAAAATCGATACTTTCGAAGTCGACAGTAGCCATTTGCTCCTGATGCTCGTGCGGCGGCACTTTCGGAGCCGACGGTTCATCAGGAATCATAGGAGCATTCATCGGTTCGTTAGCTGGAACGTCCAATGCACCAAGATCGAAATCCAAACTTCCAATATCGATATCCGATTTATCCGACTCATGTGAAGTCATAGAATCTGCGCTAGGCGTCTTTGAAGGCGCAGGCATCGAATCGTCATTAAGGCCGGCGGCGGTATCAATAATACTAATTGAATCAAGCATATCGTCTGATAACGAGTTACCAAGAAGTGCTTCAGGATCTAAGTCTTCCATGGGCTGCGTTGCCATGCCCAATGCCGAATTTGTTTCGAGCGAAGCGGGAGCTTTGCCACCCGCATAAAGTGGATTGGTCGGCTCGAGCGCCATACCCATGGATGCAGCTTGCGCCCACTCCTCGCCCTCACCGCTCGTCATTCCATACAGCTCACTCGCCAAACGTTCAAACGATTTTGTATCTTTACGGTTCTGATAAATTTCCAGCAACTTAACACGAACTGCGTGACGTTCTGGTTGCGTTCTAAGTGCCTCTTTAAGAATTTCCTCGGCTTGTGAGTCGCGTCCGTACGCTATGTAGACATCCGCTTCCGCCACTGGGTCAACTTCGTTCGCATCTAATTGGCTCGCCGATGGCGCGAAATTCGAATTGAAAACACTATTATTGGTGTCAACACTCTGCCCACCAGTCGAGCCAAACATTGAATTGGCCTTCATACTCGAGCCAGTTAGGATACTGTCGTCGAAATGCTCAGATTTTTTCTTTCTTCTACTATTTAAGATACCCAACCCAGCTATTACCGCGGCTGCAACAGCGGCCCAAAGCAAGTATCCGCTATCCAAAATACGATCTACAAAACTCGGCTCTGGCGGTGCAGGAGGGGGAGCAACCTTGCGTTTGGCAGGCGCACTTGCGGCAGCCGGTGCACTTGATGGTGCTGGCGCACTTACAACTGGTGCTGGTGCTGGTGTTGCTGAAGGCGGCGTGTCGGCCTGCTTAGCAGGTTGCGATGCAGCGACTGGTTGCGCCGGAGCTTGGACTGGTGCTTCCTCTTTCTTTGAGGCTTTAGCTGCGGCCGGCTGTTTATCTGCTAAATCCTTATTTTTCACGTCCAATAGGTTTCGCAACGTATCAACGTTCTTTTCAAGCTCTTTTACACGAGCGTTTGCTTCTGCAATCGCCTTGTCTTTTGCGAGTCGCTCTTCTTCAATCTGCTTTGTCACACCCGATTTTGATTGAGCATCGCCAGTCGCCTTTGAAAGCTTTAATCGATCAATAGCCTCATTTGACGCGGTTGGCACCTCATTGACTTTTGCGGTCACGGCACCGCTTGCCGTTTGTTTTGATGGCGTACTCTTGCGAGCCGGTGCGTTTTCAACCTGCCCAGCAAGCTTATTTCTATAAGCACTAAAATCTGCCGCGTGCGTTTGAACGACTGTGCGTGCTTCGCCACCAGTTGTAGAACGCAAGGCTTCTGAATCTGGAATGGAAAGAACTTGGCCAACTTTGAGGCGGTTCATATTGCTGCCATCAAATGCTTGTGGATTCGCTCGATAAATGCCAACCAACATTTGATCTAATGAAACGCCTTCGCTTTTATAAGCACTTGCAATCTTGCTTAATGTGTCTCCACGCTTAACTTCATAGTCCCCACTGTTAGTAGCGACCTTTCCAGCAGGGCTTGGCTTCGCAATATTTTTTTTTGTGTTTGTATTGCCCGAATTACCAGTTGAGCCTGAACTTGATTTTTCGATAGAGTTACTTTGCGGCGTAACTTGAGCTGAAGTTTGTGAACCTACATTAACAGGATTAGCAACTTGGGCAGATTGTGACGTCCTCAATTCCGCTGGATCTAGCAAAAATGTATACTCGCGTACTAGGCGACCACTACTCGTATTTAGCTCAACCAACATATCAACGAAAGGCTCGTTCATTGCTTGGCTGGAACTCAATTTGATAACATAGCCCGATCCACGAGGCTCAACTGCAAATCTAATGGACAACAATGCGGGATTAAACTCAATATTTGCCTGCTTGAATGCATCAAGAGAAGCGATTTTCGGCACTAAAGCGCCCACTTCATCTTTGCTCGGCGAGGTCAATTCAATCTCCGCTCGCAGTGGCTGTCCCAACGACGAAAGGACATGCAGCTTGCCCAGCCCTGCCGCATGTGCTGTTGATATCATTAATAATGTGGAGGCAATTGCAGCGCTAAGCACATTGCGTCCCATTGAGCTCAACTTTAGGCGTTTGTAGTTATGCATATTCTCGGACATGAATTGGGAAATTAATAATTTCAAAAATCGCGCTCGCACTCACTCAGAGTGAACGCGCAAATTTATTGCATTTGGATAACATTACGTAATTTGCCTCGCAAGCTTAACGCTATTCGCAACAGTGGTAAATAAAATAAGGCCGGAAACGCGCATCCGTGGTCGATTTCGTTGTTGCGATTCGACAATTGCAGAATACATCAAGATATTTTACTTAGCAAAGTAAAAAAAAGCCTATTTTCCCCTGAAAGCGACGAACTTAGGATAAAAACCTCCCAAATCACTTTAATTCGAAGAGGCAAGCTAACAATTAGTCTTCAATTAAAATGCGCAACATTCGACGAAGCGGCTCAGCAGCACCCCACAGCAATTGGTCACCTACTGTGAATGCAGAAAGGAACTCCCCACCCATTTGCAACTTGCGAAGTCGCCCAACCGGAATCGAAAGTCCGCCTGAAACCGCTGCTGGTGTAAGCTCTTTTATGGTGGATTCCCGCTCATTAGGAACAACCTTTACCCAGTCGTTGTTTTTTGCGATGATTTCTACCAACTCGTCGAGCGGCACGTCTTTCTTTAGTTTTATCGTCAAGGCCTGCGAATGACAGCGCATTGCACCTATTCGCACACACAATCCATCCATAGGAATCGCAGGTTTTCCAAATGCGGCGCCCAAACCTAGAATTTTGTTTGTTTCAGCGCCTGCTTTCCATTCTTCTTTTGACAAACCGCCGCCCAAGTCTTTATCGATCCAAGGAATTAGGTTTCCTGCCAGCGGAACTCCAAAATGCTTCATTTCTTGCTCGGAAAAGGCATGTTGCTGCGCCAAAACGGCGCGATCAATCTCTAAGATGGCCGATGCAGGATCGGCCAACAAACCGCTCACCGCTTTATTCAAAGTACCAAATTGCGTGAGCAACTCGCGCATATGCTGCGCACCACCACCCGAGGCGGCTTGGTAGGTCATGGAGGATACCCATTCAACGAGGTCATGCTGGAACAGACCACCCAAGCCCATCAACATACATGAAACAGTGCAATTGCCACCGATAAAATTTTTGATTCCTTTATTCAACGCAGCCTTGATTACAGACAAATTCACTGGATCAAGCACAATAACGGCATCATCATTCATTCTGAGCGTTGACGCGGCATCGATCCAATATCCGCTCCAACCCTCCGCGCGCAATCTTGGGAAAATATCGGCAGTGTAATCGCCACCTTGACAAGTTAGAATGATATCGCAGCGCTTTAATGCGTTTAGGTCGTTAGCATCATGCAACTTGGTTTCGCTCTTAGCGAACTCTGGTGCTTGCCCTCCCGCGTTTGAAGTTGAAAAGAAGACCGGTTCAATATGCGAAAAGTCACCTTCATCCTGCATACGTTGCAACAACACCGATCCGACCATTCCACGCCAACCTACAAGGCCCACTAATTTCATTCTAATTTCCTAACTTACAATCAAAAATTTTGTTCGAACTCGTACGTTAAAGTTCGTCCACAACTGCTGCGCCCATTTCTTTCGTGCTGACGGTTTGCTTACCAGTCTCAGCAATATCGATCGTGCGCAATCCCTTAAACAAAACGCGTTGCACCGCATCTTCGATACGCTTTGCCTGAGCCTCAAGGCCAAATGTGTATCGCAACATCATCGCAGCCGACAATATTGTTGCTAATGGATTCGCTATTCCCTTACCGGCAATATCGGGAGCAGAACCGTGTGATGGCTCGTAAAGGCCTTTGTTATTCGCATCCAGCGATGCTGAGGGCAGCATACCGATTGAACCCGTCAGCATAGCTGCTGCATCTGACAAAATATCGCCAAACATATTACCAGTAACGATCACATCAAATTTTTTCGGAGCACGCACCAACTGCATAGCAGCATTGTCGACATACATATGATCCAATACGATATCTGGGTACTCTTTATGAACCTCGGTAACCATTTCTTTCCAGAATTGGAACGTCTCTAATACGTTTGCTTTGTCGACACTAGTTAATCGACCACCTCGCTTTTGTGCGGCTTGGAACGCAACATGCGCGATGCGTCTAATCTCGCCTTCGGCATAGCGCATCGTATCGAAACCCTCTCGCTGCCCCGCAAACGGCCCGTCTGGGCACACGCGCACGCCGCGAGGTTTTCCAAAATAAATATCCCCAGTCAACTCTCGAACGATCAGAATATCAAGACCAGATACCACTTCTGGCTTGAGACTTGAAGCGCCAGCCAGTTCCGGATACAAAATTGCTGGCCGAAGGTTGGCAAATAAATTGAGATTTTTTCTAAGTCCAAGAATTGCTTGCTCAGGTCTAAGTGAACGCTCGAGATGGTCATACTTCCAGTCGCCTACTGCACCGAATAAAATCGCGTCTGACTCTTTGGCTAGTTTGAGCGTGGCATCTGGCAGGGGATGTCCATATTTTTCAAATGCAGCCCCACCAACATCCGCGTGTTCTAATTCAAATGTTTCACCTAAAGCACCTAATACATTCAACGCCTGTTCGACGATTTCAGGGCCAATGCCATCGCCGGGCAATACAGCTATTTTCATATTTAGTAAATTAAATTTCGTTAGCTAACCAAGGTTGTTCCACTATGTGGCGTTCCTCGAAACTGCGAATTTTTTCTGCGTGCTTCAAAGTTAAACCAATGTCGTCAAGACCATTCAGCATGCAGTACTTGCGAGACCCATCAATCTCAAAGGAATACTGAGCACTGTTATTTGAAGTCAAAACTAATTGCCGTTCAAGATCGACATGCAGGCGAAAGCCGGGGAAAGCTTTTACTTCGTTAAAAAGATGATCAACGGTACTTTCGGCAAGAACAATTGGCAATAAGCCGTTCTTGTAGCAATTATTAAAAAAAATATCTGCAAAACTAGGCGCAATAATGGCTCTAAAGCCAAATTGTTCCAACGCCCAAGGAGCATGTTCACGTGAAGAACCGCAGCCAAAATTTTTTCTTGTCAAAAGTATTGATGCACCTTGGTAGCGGGTCTGATTGAGAACAAAATCAGGATTCAAAGGACGTGAACTATTTTCTTGCCCAGGCTCGCCATGGTCTAGATAACGCCATTCATCAAAAAGATTATCGCCGAAGCCGCTTCGCTTGATCGATTTCAAAAATTGCTTCGGAATAATCGCGTCCGTATCAACATTCGCCCTATCCAAAGGGGCAACAATGCCATCAAGAAGCGAAAACTTCTTCATCTTATTTCTTACCCGCGTCTTCAACAACTTCGCCGGCCTTGCGCACATCCTTGCCTATGCCTTGTATCGTATTGCATCCACCAAGCAATGCAACAGCAATTGAAAAAAGTATGATCACATTAAGTTTCTTCATTTTATTTCCTTTAAAAAAACACGATTCAAGCAATTGATCGAACATCAACAAAATGCCCGGCAATTCCTGCAGCTGCAGCCATTGCAGGTGATACCAAGTGCGTGCGACCGCCCTGCCCTTGGCGGCCTTCAAAATTACGGTTCGAGGTTGACGCACAACGTTCACCTGGTTCCAAGCGGTCAGCATTCATCGCTAGACACATCGAACAACCTGGTTCGCGCCACTCAAAACCCGCATCTCGAAAGATGCTATCCAAACCTTCTTTTTCAGCTTGCGCCTTCACCAAACCGGAGCCCGGAACAACCATTGCTAACTTAACGTTCGACGCACGAAATTTCCCACGAACGATGTTCGCTGCGGCGCGCAAATCTTCGATCCTTGAATTTGTACACGACCCAATAAAAACCTTATCAATACGAATGTCGGTGATCGCGGTGTTAGGTTTAAGCGCCATATAAACCAATGCCTTCTCCATGGCTTCACGCTTTACTGCATCTTTTTCTTGGTCGGGGTCAGGTACGCGGGCATCAATACTTACGACCATTTCTGGCGAGGTACCCCAAGTGACTTGTGGTTGAATTTGCGCTGCTTGCAAGGTCACTACAAAATCAAACTTGGCATTGGCATCAGAGTGCAAGCTACGCCAATAAGCAACTGCACGATCCCAATGTGGTCCAACAGGTGCAAAAGGTCGGTCTTTGACGTAATCAATGGTTGTTTGATCAACGGCGATCATGCCTGCACGAGCGCCCGCCTCAATGGCCATATTACAAATCGTCATCCGCCCTTCCATCGACAAATTTCTGATGGTCGATCCGGCGAATTCAATTGCATATCCGGTGCCGCCGGCCGTCCCAATCTTGCCGATCACTGCTAACACAATATCTTTCGCCGTCACACCAACGGGAAGCACACCGTCAACCTGCACTAACATCGATTTCGATTTTTTAGCGATCAAAGTTTGTGTCGCAAGGACGTGCTCTACTTCAGAAGTGCCAATGCCGTGTGCAAGGCAGCCGAAAGCACCATGAGTTGACGTATGGGAGTCGCCGCAAACAACCGTCATGCCGGGCAAGGTCGCGCCTTGTTCCGGCCCAATCACATGCACAATTCCTTGACGCTGATCGTTCATGCCGAAATACATCAGATTGAATTCTTTTGCGTTGGCATCCAAGGTTTCTACTTGGAGTCGAGAAATTGGGTCGTCAATACCATTTATGCGATTTGAAGTAGGTACATTGTGGTCTGCCACCATCAAATTCGCCGACGCGCGCCATGGCTTGCGCTGCGCCATCTTCAAGCCCTCAAAAGCTTGGGGACTCGTTACTTCGTGCAACAAATGGCGATCAATATACAAAAGCGCCGTTCCATCCTCTTCGGTATGAACAACGTGCGATTCCCATAACTTGTCGTACAGCGTTTTCAGCATAATGTAGAACCTACATAACCCATTGGTACAGTGATTAAAATGAAAATTAGCCTTTGATTATGCCATATTTGTGCATTGCAAAACCTCGCGAACAGTGATTACACGCCACACATTTCACAAAATAAAAACAGAAAAATCGCATTGAACGCTAAATTTTCATTCGCGCAAATGAGAAAGACAGATTTTTTTCCAATTTTTATTTGGTGCTTAGCCAACCACCGCGAATACATGGGGCAACCAAATCAGAAAGCGTCATGCGGCACTGACAACTAATTCGAAGGATGTTTCACATCCCCACACTGCGCACGATGCCGCAGAGCATGATCCATCAAAACTAGCGCCAACATGGCTTCAGCAATAGGTGTCGCCCGAATGCCGACACATGGATCATGCCGGCCAAATGTTTCAACTACGACCGGCTTGCCTGCCGTATCAATTGACTGACGCGGAATTCGTATCGACGACGTCGGCTTGATCGCAATGGACACTGTAATATCCTGCCCTGTCGAGATTCCACCAAGGATTCCCCCAGCGTTATTGCTCAGAAATCCTTCGTCGCTGAGTTCGTCGCCATGCTGGGAACCTCGCTGCGCGACCGAGGCAAATCCGGCACCAATTTCCACGCCCTTAACCGCATTAATTCCCATCATCGCGTAAGCGATATCTGCATCGAGTTTGTCGTAAATAGGTTCACCTAAACCGACCGGAACATTGGTCGCAATAACATCGATTTTTGCGCCAATCGAATCACCGTCTTTACGCAACGCGTCCATAAATGCCTCCAGCTTTGCAATTACAGCAATGTCTGCAGTTGGGGCAAAAAACGGATTGTGCGCCGCGTGCTCCCAGGCTTGGAACGGAATGTCGATATCACCCAATTGGCGCATGCCACCCATAAAGCGCGTCCCGAACTGTTCGAGCAACCATTTTTTAGCGATTGCAGCAGCTCCTACTACGGCCGCTGTCAGACGAGCCGATGAACGTCCACCGCCGCGTGGATCGCGGATACCGTACTTTTTCCAGTAGGTGAAATCAGCATGCCCCGGGCGAAACGAGTCTTGAATATTGCCATAATCTTTGCTACGTTGATCTTCATTTCTGATTAACAACGCAATGGGTGTGCCCGTGGTTTTACCTTGATAAACGCCCGACAGAATTTCAACCGTATCAGACTCTTGTCTTTGCGTGACATGCCTAGAGGTACCAGGTTTTCGACGATCTAATTCGGGTTGGATATCCGCTTCCGACAATACTAGACCTGGGGGACAACCATCAACAACACAGCCAATTGCGGGACCATGCGACTCACCAAAAGTGGTGACTGTAAAGATACTACCAAAAGTATTGCCTGCCATAAGAATGTGAAAGAATGTGTCAAAACAATGCTCATTCTAACAGCGATGATCGCCGCAACTCGATTCGTGTTTAACTTGTTTTTGCTGCTGGTTGTCGCTTGTTTATCCCAAAAAGCCACGAATTATGAAGAAACAGCATGAATTTTCATGCATTCTTGTTTTATACTCGAAGCGAGCAATACACCATACAAACTTGCCAAACGAACACCTGCTGCGCTAGCGGTGAGTTGGAATGTGTAATTGACGTGCAGTAAAAATTTCGGTTAAACCTCGACAAAAATCGAGCGTCGAACTACCACTCAAATCTTGGAGTAACTGCGGTTGATGACTTCGATAATCCACTCTCACGATGACGATTTGGTTTTCCTTGACGAGCCAATAGCAGATCCGCACGATACCAAGAAGATGCCGCTGAGTGCATGGCGCATCATGATCATTGATGATGATCCCGATGTTCATTCCGCCACGACCTTTGCGCTTGGCAGCCTTGAAATTCAAAACCGCAACCTGACTTTTCTCCACGCCTACTCTGCGCTGGAAGCTCGCACGATTTTAGCTAGCGAAACTGATATCGCTTTGATCTTGCTTGATGTCGTGATGGAGCAAGAAGACGCGGGCTTACAGTTAGTCAATTACATTCGTAAGACACTCAACTTGGCAGACGTGCGCATTATTCTTCGCACCGGACAGCCCGGTTATGCGCCCGAAATTGATGCGATACGTGATTACGACATCAACGACTACAAAACCAAATCAGAACTTACCCGCACCAAGCTCTATACTGCGGTGACATCTGCAATTCGCTCTTACGAGCAAATTTGCGCGATTAGCGCTAGTCGTCGCGGCCTTGAGCTCATCATTAACGCCAGCACCGAGTTAATGGCCTTACAAGGCTTACACAACTTTGCCGACGGCGTCTTAAAGCATATTGTTGGTTTGCTCGGCGGGCCCGCTGAGGGCTTTGTTTCTGGACAACTCAATGTTGATCAAACGAATACTGGGTGGACAGTCATTGCGGCATCGCCGAGTTATTTTGCTTGGATGAATAAAGACCAAGCTTTAATTCCTGACGCAAACGTGTCGAGCGTCATCCTCCAAGCCGCTACCGAACGAAAAAATATCTATCAAACAGACGCGACAGTGCTTTATTTTAGTAACGTCGCGCAGCGTGATCTCATCATTTATTTGAATTCACATTTGAATATGAATGAGCTCGACCAACGCTTGCTGGAAGTCTTTTGCAGCAACGTCGCTGTGGGCTTAGACAATGTCATGCTGACCTCACGACTGCATAATTACGCCTTCTACGACCCACTTACTGGTTTAGCAAATCGCTTACGCTTGTTACAGGTACTAAACGAAACACTGCAATCTGGACGAAAAGAAAACAAAGCACTCTCATTGATCGACATTGATCATTTCGCCGAAACCAACGACGCTCTCGGACACCAGTTTGGCGACCAAATACTTTGTGCAGTCGCTAATCGTCTGCGAGAGAGTCTTTGCGATCATTGTCAATTGGCACGTGTAGGGAGCGACACCTTCGCCATATTAGGGAACGAGGACAAAGTAAATCCTTCATTAATTTTGGCGCTCTTTGCTCGACCATTTAATGTTGACAGTCAAGACGTGCAGCTTTCCGCAACGATGGGAATTGTCAAACTCGGCGACTATGAAGGCGATGGCGCAGAAGCGTTTAAAGACACGAATATCGCTCTGAAACGGGCAAAAACTTACCAGCGCTCAGGCTTCACCTATTTTACGCGGGACATGGGTGTCGAGATTCGTGAACGTGTGAGCATGATGCATGCGTTGCGGGCTGCGGTTGAGAAAGAACGCTTGTTTTTGGTGTATCAACCGCAAATTGATATTCGAACTGGCAAACCACTCGGCGCTGAGGCACTTCTAAGATGGAAAACCGACGAAGGTAAGTTTATCCCGCCAGACCAATTCATCCCTATCGCCGAATACTCCGGCTTGATCATCGATATCGGTGAATGGGTGCTGCGCACCGCGTGTTTCCAGCTCGTTCATCTGCGTAGCTTGGGATATTACGATTTCCAAATGGCGATCAACGTGTCGCAAGCTCAATTTTCTCACCCACTTTTCATGCAATCCTTGCACCGAGCATTGAAGGATAGCAACGCACCACCAAATCGTATTGAACTTGAAATTACCGAATCAATGGCGATGAAAGATCCCGAGCTTTTGATCAAGACCTTAAATCAGATCAAACAATTGGGCATTCACGTTTCCATCGATGATTTCGGTACGGGTTTTTCTTCACTTAGTTACTTGCAAAAGCTCAATGTCGACAAACTTAAAATCGATCGCGCTTTCGTGAACCAGATTAAAGATTGTTCCGGCGAAGGAAGTATCGCCAAAATGGTCGTTCAACTGGGTCAAAGCCTAGGGATGGAAATCATCGCCGAAGGTGTTGAAACCAGTATGCAAGCGGAAACCTTACTTTCGTTTGGCTGCCATATGGCGCAAGGCTATTTTTATGCCAAGCCTATGGAACATGATGCGCTTAGCACTTGGCTTGCCGATCATACTAAGCGAATAAAAGTCGTTTAATTTGTTATGTCCGTGAACCCCCACGACATAGCAACATTGAAAAAGCGTAAAAACTTGCGCAATTCGTGACGAGCCGCCCTCAAGTTTCCGGCCACAAAACCCCTTAAGGAATAGAACTCTAAGCATTTCAGCACTAAGAAACGCTGATTAAATGTAGCGAGTGGCCAAAATTTGGAATGAGAAGCTCAAGCGTACCCAGACATTTAGTGCCGTAGCGGGTACCGTAGCAGGTGCGGGTGCGGGGGTCGCAGGTTCTCAATTTGCTCGCGCAATAATTTAATCAGAACTTCCCTAATTGTTTTATCTCATTTCACCTTCTATTCCCTTGATTTTGCAGACTGTCGCACTGTGCTGGTTCAAGCGCGGCAATTTCCCTAAAGTACGGTTAGCGTCAAATCACACGAGTGTGTCGATTCATTAGCGCGAGCATATTGCTAACGACACAACGAATTTACTTTCTTAAAGAAGAGCATCATGAACAACTCAAATCTCGACACAATCAAAGATTTTGCTGGTCAAGCTTTACGCTGGTTGAATATGGCGTTTGACAAAACCGCCGCTTGGGTAACGAAGCTTTCATGGTGGAAGTTTT
Organism: uncultured Burkholderiaceae bacterium; assembly: GCA_964411965.1. Lineage (GTDB taxonomy): Bacteria > Pseudomonadota > Gammaproteobacteria > Burkholderiales > Burkholderiaceae_D > Undibacterium. The sequence goes on along the minus strand of CAYPNW010000010.1, from coordinate 2,440 downwards.
TCCTTTTCTTTTTTATCACGATGACCTGTGGCGCAATTTTGCAAGATACGATTTTTTCCACCGAAGAGAGCGTCACGGTCAGTAAAAAGAATGGTTCGCAAAAAAACTCGAAGACGCGACACATCATTGATGGCGATACCAACGTTGAAATCAACGGCACAGGTATTCACATTCGAAAAAATAATGGCGATGGAAAAACCATTGAAATTGACGAGAACGGTATTCGGGTAGGCAACGGCGATAAAAAGTCAGATAAACCTAAAAATGACGCATCGAAAAATGCGCCTGCAAATCCTGCAGACCCCGCCGCACCTGCAACGCCAGCCTTACCCACGCCGCCTTCAGACCCTGTCGCGCCGGCTGTCGACACCAAAATTGGTGAAAGCGATATCCACATTAAGCTGCCGCCAGAAATCGCGCAAGAAATCAGCGATGAAATTGAGAATGCAGTTGCCGATGCAGCAGATGAAGAGGTGAAAACCTACCGTAAAAATTCAACGAAATGGTTTATGAACTTTGTGATTCTGTCGCTATTTGGTTTGTTTGCGATGAAAGCGCTCATGGGTGGCAAAGTGAGAGCCGAAGAAAAAGCCAAAGAAGCCAATGCAGCCGCGGAAAAGGAAGCGCTCTTGCGCCAAGTGAGCGAGGCGCAAATGCAAATGATGCAAGCGCAAGTCGAACCCCATTTCCTATTCAATACATTGGCGTCGGTTGAGTATTTGATTGAAACCGATCCCCCACGCGCCGCCGCAATGCAAAGAAGTTTAATCGCTTACTTACGCGCCGTGCTGCCACAAATGCGTGAAAATGCAGCAAAGACTAATCTAGGGCGCGAAGCCGATATGGTGAAATCCTATCTCGATTTGTTGAAGATGCGAATGGAAGAACGCTTAGACATCGATTTCGTCATGCCAGAAGGATTGCGTAGTGCGAGTTTCCCACCAATGATGCTGCAGTCATTGGTAGAAAACGCGATCAAGCATGGTTTGGAAGTAAAAGCCGATGGTGGTGTGTTGCAGTTTAGAGCTGAAGTCGCGCACAACAAACTGCGTGTGACGGTTGCCGATACGGGCTTAGGCTTCGGCGCGAAACCGAGCAATGGAACGGGTCTTGGCTTGCAAAATATCCGTGAGAGATTAAAGCTCATTTACAAAGAAAAAGCACAAATGATCATTGCACCAAACCAACCCTCTGGTGTTTGCGTTACCATTGAAATCCCCTACGAACTCGCCCAATAGAGAGCCACCATGCCTACCGCAATTATTGCCGATGATGAAAGAATGATGCGCGATCAACTAAGGTCGCGTCTCGAGCAAGTCTGGCCTGAACTACAGATTCTCGCCGAAGCCAAAAATGGCGAAGAGGCAGTGCAGATGGTAGCGACACACCAACCAGATTTGGCCTTTCTCGACATTCGTATGCCTGTTAAAACGGGCCTTGAGGCTGCCCGTGAAATCGGCGCACAAGCGCATATCGTTTTCATTACCGCCTACGATCAATATGCCATTGAAGCGTTTGACCAAGGCGCGGTCGATTATGTGATGAAACCTGCCGATACCGAACGACTAGCACGCACAGTCGAGCGCCTTAAAGCACGTTTGGCTGCATCAAGTGCACCGAACGATATGAGCAGCATGCTGGCAAAACTGGCAGAACAAATGGGTATCGCCACGAAACGTAGCTACTTAAAGTGGATACAGGCGTCCATAGGGCAGGAACTGCGTTTGATACCGGTGGAAGAAATTTTATTTTTTCAGTCAGACGAAAAATACACACGTGTGCAAACCGCGAGCTATGAAGCCTTGATCCGCAAACCTGTACGTGATCTGGCTGAAGAACTTGATCCGGAATTGTTTTGGCAAATTCACCGATCTACTTTGGTCTGTGCAAAAGCAATCTCAGGCGTTGTCAGAGACATGCGCGGGCGGCATTTGGTGCAGGTAAAGGGATTAACGGAAAAATTAGAAGTGAGTCGTAGCTTTGTGCATTTGTTTAAACAGATGTAACACCACAAAGACTATTCATTCTTCAGACTTACAAAAATTGCGTTGGCTAGGCGCGAAGGCGCAGACAGTTCAAATGGCACGTCAAGGCGGAGCAACGAAGCCAACGTCTGTTTTGCGTAAGTTCTCACTCTTAATTATTTATACTAGCAACAGTATTTTATAAGAGCGCTTTATTTACAGGCGCAACCGTGGATTTAATTCTTAAATTCAAGGGAGTATCTCTTTCTTGCTGATTTTTCTTGCTGATTTTTCTTGCTCGACCATCTGCAAATTGTTGGTCATTGGGCTTGTCAGATTTAGCAAGGATTTAGCAAAAGTTGAGCTTAACGTTCAAGATTTTTTAAGAATTATGCCTTCAAGAATATTCGCAACATCCTCACATCGATCCGTTACTGTTTCCAAAATTTCGTAGATCGCTTTCAGTTTAATCAGCG
>CAYPNW010000009.1:22813-25770 GCA_964411965.1 uncultured Burkholderiaceae bacterium | reverse complement strand
TGCCTTTACGAACATGGGGTGGCCTCATCAGCCCTAATAACAATGCCAACCAAGGAGCAATTTTATGAAAATCGGCATCCCCGCCGAGACGCGGCCGGGCGAAACGCGCGTCGCGGCGACCCCAGAAACGATCAAAAAATATATCAGCGCAAAACATCAAGTGGTGGTGCAATCTGGTGCTGGTATTGCCTCCAGTATTACTGATGACGCCTACCGCGCAGCAGGTGCCGACATTGGCACTGCGGCAGATGCTTTGGGTGCAGACTTGGTGTTGAAAGTGCGCGCGCCTTCAGCAGAAGAACGCGCCATGATGAAGTCGGGTGCCAGTTTGGTCGGCATGTTAAATCCTTTTGATGCGGAGAACATCGCCGCCATGGCGAGCCATGGTTTGTCGGCATTTGCGTTGGAAGCCGCGCCGCGCATTACCCGTGCGCAATCGCTGGATGTGCTTTCTTCGCAAGCCAATATCGCTGGTTATAAAGCCGTGATGTTAGCCACCAACACCTATCAACGCTTCATGCCTATGCTAATGACGGCAGCAGGTACGGTGAAAGCGGCTCGTGTCTTGATCATGGGCGTGGGTGTGGCAGGTTTGCAGGCGATTGCCACCGCGAAGCGTTTAGGTGCAGTGATTGAAGCGTCTGATGTGCGCCCGCCAGTCAAAGAGCAAGTCGAATCTTTGGGTGCGAAATTTATCGATGTGCCCTATGAAACGGATGAGGAACGCGAAATTGCTAAGGGCGTAGGCGGTTATGCGCGCCCCATGCCAGCGGCGTGGATGGCACGTCAAGCTGCATTGGTGCACGAACGCGCAAAGCAAGCCGACATCATTATCACGACAGCATTGATCCCCGGTCGCAAAGCGCCCACCTTGATCTCCGAAGAAACCGTGATGGCAATGAAGCCGGGCTCGGTCATCGTGGATATGGCGGTAGAGCAGGGCGGCAATTGCCCCTTATCTGAAGTCGGAAAAACGGTCACAAAATATGGCGTGCATATCATCGGTGAGCCAAATTTGGCAACCTTGGTGGCGGCTGATGCGTCGGCTTTGTATGCGCGTAACGTTTTAGATTTCCTCAAATTGATTATCGACAAAGATGCCATGTTGGCGATCAATCGGGAAGACGAAATTGTTGCCGCAACCTTGGTCTGCGCAAATGGCGAGGTCTTGCGCAAAACGTCTTAAGCACGAGGCACAAAGTTTCCGCTCGGTTTGTCTCGCTTAGGTCCAAGCAATTGACACGAAGCCCCAGCAAGCCACAACTATAGCGACTTACTATAAAGAGAGAACATCATGGAAGTTAGTCACACAATTACGAATCTAATTATTTTCGTTTTAGCGATTTACGTCGGGTATCACGTGGTTTGGACGGTAACACCGGCGTTACACACGCCGCTCATGGCGGTCACGAATGCGATTTCCGCGATTATTATTGTAGGTGCGATGTTGGCGGCAGGCTTGACCGAAGGCTTACTCGCGCAAGTCATGGGCACTTTGGCGGTGATCCTCGCAGCAGTGAATGTGTTTGGCGGATTCTTGGTCACGCAGCGCATGCTTGAAATGTTTAAGAAGAAAGAGCCCAAGGCCAGCATGAAGGAGGACAAATAATGAGTATGAATCTCGTGACGATGCTGTATTTGATTGCATCGGTTTGCTTCATTCAAGCGCTAAAAGGTTTGTCACATCCTTCGACTGCTCGGCGCGGAAATACTTTTGGTATGTTGGGCATGTTGATTGCCGTGGCCACCACGATTGCGTTGATCGTCCGTTTGAAAAATGAAAGTGCCGGTTCGGGCTTGGGCTATGGACTTGTGATTTTTGGCGTGGTTGTCGGCGGCGGCATTGGCGCCACCATGGCAAAACGGGTTGAGATGACCAAAATGCCAGAATTGGTCGCAGCGATGCATTCGCTGATTGGTCTGGCCGCCGTGTGTATTGCCGTTGCCGTGGTTGCTGAACCATGGGTTTTTAATATCACCACACGCGGCGTGGCAATTCCTTTCGGTAATCGTCTTGAATTGTTTATCGGTACCTTTGTTGGCGCAATCACCTTTTCTGGCTCGGTGATTGCGTTTGGCAAGCTCTCAGGCAAGTATAAATTCCGTTTGTTTCAAGGTGCGCCAGTCAGTTTCTCCGGACAACATACTTTGAATTTGGTTTTAGCTATCGCCATGGTGGGCTTAGGTTTGGCGTTTTGCTTTTCTTCGGGTACCGAACCAGCGTGGACTCCATTTATCCTTATGGCGGCTATTGCCTTTGTTTTAGGCGTACTCATCATCATTCCCATTGGTGGCGCTGACATGCCGGTGGTTGTTTCTATGTTGAATAGCTATTCTGGTTGGGCGGCGGCGGGAATCGGCTTCTCGCTCAACAATTCCATGTTAATTATTGCCGGTTCTTTGGTGGGTTCTTCAGGTGCGATTCTGTCGTACATCATGTGCAAAGCGATGAATCGCTCGTTCTTCAATGTGATTTTGGGTGGATTCGGCGGCGCGCCTGCTGAAGCGGCAGCTGGTGGACAAGCGCAACGCAATGTGAAATCGGGTTCAGCGGACGACGTCGCGTTTTTGCTTGGCAATGCTGAAACAGTCATTATCGTTCCGGGCTACGGCTTAGCGGTAGCCCGCGCGCAGCATGCCCTGAAAGAATTGACGGAAAAGCTGACGCACAAAGGCATCACAGTGAAATATGCGATTCACCCTGTCGCTGGGCGTATGCCAGGTCACATGAACGTGTTATTGGCAGAAGCGGAAGTACCGTATGACCAAGTGTTTGAAATGGAAGATATCAACAGTGAATTCGGTCAAGCCGATGTGGTCTTGGTGCTGGGTGCAAACGATGTGGTGAACCCCGCCGCGAAAGATCCAAAGTCAGCTATTGCCGGTATGCCGATTCTGGAAGCTTACAAAGCAAAAACCATTATCGTCAATAAGCGCTCGATGGCATCTGGTTATGC
>CAYPNW010000009.1:20680-22713 GCA_964411965.1 uncultured Burkholderiaceae bacterium | reverse complement strand
GCATGGTGGCGATTAAAGTTGTTGTTATAGATGCGATCCCATTTACTGATGCGCGCATTTGACCAAGTGCCATCGGGGCGGCCAATGGCATATAGCTTCTTTTCGACGCTTGAGCAGCGTATGCCTTCATAACTAATATTTTTTGCCCCCGCCGCACTGGTCGACACAACCGTATAGCGGACAATGCCATCTACTGTGATGCTTAATGAAGCCGTGTCAATCACAAACGATTGTGCAGCGTTGCTATAAAACGCAATCAACTTATCCGCGGCAGGCGGCGCAGGCAATTGTATTTTCGCTTCCGCAACTTGCTGCTCTTCTTCTAGTGTCTGCGCAAAAATGGGTGCACTCAGACAGGCCATGAAGCAAATAAAAGAAACCTGAAGCCTGCGCGTGGATTTTTTTGCGCTAACCATATTGTGCATAACTTTCATTCTTTTCTCGTGGCGACTGCCGCATCAATCGTTTCTTGTAAGGGCAATGCGGTCGCGGGCGAAGGGCAGACGCAGCTCGCCGCAGTATCGACCACGTTGCTAAGCTCGTTACTAACTTCGTTATCTGCTAAAGCTGTTTCAACTTTTAGCGCCTGCGTTGTGTGCGCTTTGCCGTGGCTTTGTTGCTGAGCACGGGGATGCCGATGGGATTTTCCCGCGCCATCATGCCGGTGCAAAAACCGCGACAACTCTTGCAGAGCAAGTTGATAGACCCCGCGTTTGAACTCAATCACCACATCGAGCGGCACCCAATACTCATGCCAGCGCCACGCATCGAATTCGGGATGTGTACTGGCGCGCAGATTCACGTCGCAGTCACGACCCATCATGCGTAAGAGAAACCAGATTTGTTTTTGACCCCGATAGTGGCCGCGAATTTCGCGTTTGATGAAGTGATCCGGCACTTCATAGCGCAGCCAATCGCGCGTGCGACCGATCACTTTGACGTGTTCGGGGCGCAAGCCAGTTTCTTCTTCGAGTTCACGAAACATCGCCTGTTCGGGTGATTCGCCGTATTTGATGCCCCCTTGCGGAAACTGCCAAGAGTGCTCACGCACGCGCTTACCCCACCAGACTTCGTTGTTGGCATTAAGCAATATAATGCCGACGTTAGGGCGAAAGCCTTCACGATCTAGCATAGTCAACCTCAATACTTTCCGTGGTTAAGCGGCGTATTTTTGCGGCTGAAAAGAGTGCTGCACGTTGAATCGACGGTGTTTTTATTTGTGCTGACGCTGTTTCGACCGTGATTCGAAGCAAAAAGTGCTTATTTGGCGCAGTTTCCCTCATCAAACTTGCAAAGAGTAGGCGCATTCACCAGCTAATCCTTTAAAATTGGACTGATTATAACCCTCTATTTTTGAAAAGAAACAAGCACATGCGCGCCAAACGGTTTTTTATTTCCACTTTAAAAGAAGCACCTGCTGATGCTGAAATTATCAGCCACCAATTAATGATGCGGGCGGGGATGATTAAGCGCCTCGGTTCCGGTATTTACAACTACATGCCGATGGGTTTGCGGGTGATTCGCAAAGTTGAAAAAATCGTGCGTGAAGAAATGGATAAAGCGGGCGCGGTGGAAATGCTCATGCCGGTGGTGCAGCCAGCTGAGCTTTGGCAAGAGACGGGGCGTTGGCAAAAATACGGTGCTGAATTGATGCGGATTAAAGATCGGCATGGTCGCGACTTTATTCTTCAGCCGACTTCTGAAGAAGCGATTACGGATGTGGCAAGGCAAGAAATTAAATCGTATCGCCAATTGCCGATTAATTTTTACCATATCCAAACCAAGTTTCGTGATGAACGTCGGCCGCGCTTTGGTTTGATGCGCGGGCGCGAATTCACGATGAAAGATGCGTATTCGTTTGATCGTGATTTGGCGGGGTTAAAACAGTCCTACCAAATCATGTACGACGCTTACACCCGTATTTTTAATCGATTTGGTCTGCAATTTCGCGCTGTTGCTGCTGATAATGGCGCTATCGGTGGCACCGGTTCGCATGAGTTTCACGTGATTGCCGATACGGGCGAAGACGCGCT
>CAYPNW010000009.1:19316-20580 GCA_964411965.1 uncultured Burkholderiaceae bacterium | reverse complement strand
GAAGTCGGTCACGTGTTTCAGCTTGGCACCAGCTATTCTGAATCGATGAAAGCGACCTTCTTGGATGAAACGGGCAAACCGCAGTTGTTGCAAATGGGCTGCTACGGCATTGGCATTACGCGTATTTTGGGTGCGGCGATTGAGCAAAATTTCGACGAAAAAGGCATCGTTTGGCCTCTTTCTATCGCGCCATTTGAGGTCGCGTTATGCCCCATGGGAATGGACAAGAGCGAGGCCGTGAAACAGCAGGCGGAAAAACTCTACGCTGAATTGTTAGCGACAGGTGTCGATGTCATTTTGGATGATCGAGGCGAAAGACCAGGTGCCATGTTTGCCGATTGGGAGTTAATCGGCGTGCCGCATCGCGTGGTGATTGGTGACCGTGGTTTGAAGGACGGTAATCTTGAATACCAAGGGCGCCGTGACAAAGAAGCGAGCGTCGTGCCTGCCGCAGAGATGCACGCATTCTTGCTCTCTAAAATTCGCGGAATGTAGATTACTGGGATGAAGTATTTTTTACAACGCCTTCAACTGGGGCGGAATTGGCACGATTTTTTGCCATACTCCCCAATTTTTATATTTATATTGTGCCTGTTCTTGCCACCATCAGCGTATGCGGGCAATCAAAAAGAAGAGGCCATGGCGGATTCGGTACGGCTCGCTTTGGCCAAAGCCGTTAACGATCCGCGGCCGCCAAAACCGACGTTCGACAACATCGAAGAACGGCTAAGCTACTTGCATTGGTTGGGCGAAATGTCGGATCGCTTGCATCGACGTATTCCCGATAAGCAAACGCGCTTAGATTTTCTCGCCACGGTATGGTACGAATCAAAGCGCGCGGGCTTAGACCATGCGATGGTATTAGGTCTGATCCAAGTGGAATCGGGTTTTCGTCGTTACGCAATCTCCATCGTCGGTGCGCGCGGCTACATGCAAGTGATGCCATTTTGGTCGCGCGTGATTGGCGACAGAGATGCGCAAAAGCTGTTCGATATGCAAGCCAATTTGCGCTACGGTTGCGCCATTTTGCGCACGTATATCGATATGGAAGGCGGCAATCTGTATCTGGCACTCGGACGGTATAACGGCAGTCGTGGCAAACCGGAATACCCGAATGCCGTTTTAGCCAATTGGAAAAATTGGGAATTCAAACGATGAGGTTTGCTGGAAACGTCGAAGCAGAACTTGTCTCGTTTCCCGCACTCATGACGCGCCGATTTTTGTGGTTTGCTGCGATCTCTTTGGCGCATGTGTGGCTCTTTGC
>CAYPNW010000009.1:16885-19216 GCA_964411965.1 uncultured Burkholderiaceae bacterium | reverse complement strand
AAAAAACAAAAAAGCCCGCGCGATGCGGGCTTTTTTGTTTGGGATTTGAAAGCAAGCTTTCAAGCGTCTCCCAAAGGAACGGTCCTCAGCAGCTTATGACAAGTGGCCAGAAATCAGCTTTGTCATTTCAAACATAGAGACTTGTTTCTTGCCACCGAACACGGCCTTCAACTTGTCGTCTGCGTTGATGTTGCGCTTGTTGGCTTCATCTTGCAGTTTATGCTTCTTGATGTATTCCCATACTTTTTTAGTGACTTCAGTACGAGGAATTGCGGCTGCGCCAATCACTGCTGCCAATGCTGGAGAAATTGTCATTGGTTTCATGAAAGCGGCATTTGGCTTACGTGGAGCTGCTTTTGCCTTTGGTGCTGCTTTTGCTGCTGGCTTAGCGGCGGCCTTTGGTGCTGCTTTTGGTGCGGCTTTAGCTGCTGGTTTTGCAGCGGCTTTTGGTGCGGCTTTAGCTGCTGCTTTTGGTGCTGCCTTTGGTGCTGCTTTTGCTGCGGGCTTAGCTGCTGGTTTAGCGGCGGCCTTCGCTGCGGGTTTTGCTGCTGGTTTTTTTGCTGCTGTTGCCATATCAGGCTCCTTCACAAATAGCTAGGAAAATGCGCCATATCACGCATCGCTAATAGTGGTGGCCTTTGCAGAGCTATGCAAGTGTTTTTTGCGAGTTTTTATCGAAAATGTGTCGGATTCGACAGAGAGCCACAGGCAAGTGTGAAAAAAGTCGGTTTCCAGAGGAGGAAATCCGACTTTTTGCGAATTATTTATAGTTTTTACGTGCTGTGAAATTTTCCGCTATTTTCCGCTTTTTGTGGACGGGTTTAGCGCATGCCGGGCATCATGCCCTTCATCCCGCGCAGCATTTTCATCATGCCACCGCCTTTGAGCTTTTTCATCATGGACTGCATTTGATCAAACTGCGCCAGCATGCGGTTGACTTCTTGAATCTGCACGCCAGCACCCGCCGCAATGCGCCGTTTGCGCGAGGCTTTGATGAGTTCTGGTTTGGCGCGTTCCAAGGGCGTCATGGAGTTGATCATGCCTTCCATGCGGCGCACTTGTTTTTCTGCGTTGTCCATATTTGCGCCACTGGCCGCTTGTTGCATCTGGGCTGGTAATTTATCCATCAAACCGGCGAACCCGCCCATTTTTTTCATTTGCGTGAGCTGCATTTTGAAATCGTTCATGTCGAACTTGCCGCCAACTTTTAGCTTTTGTGCCAAATCTTGCGCGGCTTCAACGTCCATGCCCTTTTGCGCTGATTCGACCAAGGCCAGAATGTCGCCCATACCCAAGACACGGTTTGCCATGCGCGTTGGGTCGAAGGCTTCCAAGCCATCCATCTTTTCGGAAACACCGGCAAATTTAATCGGCTTGCCTGTGATATGGCGCACTGAGAGCGCCGCGCCGCCACGTGAATCGCCATCGAGCTTGGTCAGCACTACACCAGTTAAAGGTAGCGCATCGTTGAACGCCTTCGCTGTGTTGACGGCATCTTGTCCCAGCATGGCGTCAACCACGAACAAGGTTTCGATAGGGTTAACCGCCGCGTGCACAGCGCGAATTTCCGCCATCATCGCTTCGTCAATACCTAAACGACCGGCGGTGTCGATAATCAACACATCATGGTGGTGTTTTTTCGCCCAATCCAACGCAGCGAGTGCAATATCGACGGGTTTGTCGTTGGCTGTGGTGGGAAAGAAGTCAGCGCCGACTTGCGCCGTCACAGTTTGCAATTGCCCAATCGCTGCAGGGCGGTAAACGTCAGCCGAAACGGTCAGGACTTTTTTCTTTTTTTGCTCTTTCAAATACTTTGCTAACTTACCGACGGTGGTGGTTTTACCGGCACCTTGTAAGCCAGCCATCAAAATAATAGCGGGTGGTTGCGTCGCAAAGCTGAGTTGGTATGCCGCTTCACCTAGGTCGGCACCCATCAACGACGCCATTTCTTTTTGTACCACGCCGACTAAGGCTTGGCCTGGCGTGAGCGAGCCGATGACATCTTCACCTAATGCTTTCTCTTTGACGCGAGCGATTAAATCGCGCACGGCAGGCAGGGCAACGTCTGCCTCGAGTAAGGCCATGCGCACTTCACGCAGCATGTCGGCAGTGTTGGATTCGGTTAAACGTGCTTCGCCGCGCATCGTTTTGACGACTTTGGCGAGGCGTTGGGTCAGGTTATCAAGCATGAGTTTCTTTTCAAATTCAAATTGGGAGTGGTGACGCCCTTGAGGTCGGTAGCATAAGGGTGCGCGGCGACGCTATTTTTTCGATGCGACTGCGGGCGATTAAACGGGTATTTTAACCGATCGCCCCACTGAATCGAGCGCG